>NZ_LYSO01000011.1:0-108054 GCF_001728935.1 Pseudomonas sp. AP42 | reverse complement strand
GCTCGCTTCGTGTGGGTTAGTGGCAGCTTTGGCACCGGGGAGGATCTGGTGGGAAGAAGCTGGATTAAGCAGGACAATTCGTGACAAGCCAGGCAAGACGGGGTGTTGCGGGGAGCACCCACTACCGGGCGGCTCAAGATCGGTGCCAAAGAGCTGCAAGATCAAAATCAATCAATCTTGAGCAGTGCGCCAAAATTTTACAGGTTCTTTGGCACCGATAGCGGTGTGACTAAATCCAGCCACCAGCCCATACAACGCGGCCAATGATCCGCAGATCATTCAGCTTCTCCTTGGGCACGATCATATCTTTGTAGGCCTTGTTCTCGCTGATGATGTGGATCGATCCGTCGAACTGACGTTGAAGCCTCTTGGCGTAAAGATGGTCATCCAATTGGATGACGTAGACAGCCTCACCCTCAAGGGTATTGCGGCCATGGTCAATGACAACCGTATCCCCGTCGTTCAATAGCCCGAGCATCGAGTCGCCGTCTACTCGGATAGCGGACAGCCTGGAAGGCTCCAAGCCCTTCTTACGAAGTGAGTAGGCCGTGAAAGCGAGCATAGTCAGTACCTTCGCCCCGTCGTTCCACGATCCATGCCCACCGCTGCAATAGGCGTCGTACAGAGGCACGTAGACATACGCACTCTCGTCAGGTGCCGCCGCAACCATACCCCTCTGTCTATCCCCCTCTCCTGACGCAAGCCACCCAATGTCCACACCTACGGCCTTTGCAATATCAACGCAACGGGCAACCTTCGGTTCCCGGTGCCCCGTCAAGTAGTACTCCAGAGTTCGTCGAGGTATAGCCGTTAAGCGCGAAAGCTCGTCGCCGCTTCCGGCTATCTCCGCGCACTCTCGGATGCGCGCCGCTAGCCCCTCACTCATTTCGCTTTCTCCAAAGGAGAAAACGAAACACTGCCGCAAAAGAAAACGAAATTTCGTATTCCAGTTAAAGCCTTTAAAAACAATGACATAGCTTCACCGCTTACAAAAATGCCGGTTCCGGCAAAGCGAAATGCCGCTTTTCGCTTTACCACCAAGAACAAAGCGGCTATGTTTATGCCGTAAGTGACGTTAGACACCCCAAAAAAACCACCCTTCCCGGTGGTTAAAAATGGACGTATGGCATGAACAAAACCGAAATCCCTCTGAATCCGACCCAACGCTGGGAATGGATCAAGTACCAGCTACGTGCCAAAGGCACTTCGCTGGCTATGTTGGCGCGTGAACTCAACGTCTCTGACACCGCCGTTAAAAACGCTAAACGTACAGCTTACCCACGTATGGAGCGAGCGATTGCGGAGGCTCTGGGCCTTCAGCCAATCGACTTGTGGCCTGAGCGCTGGAACGCCAACGGCACCCCATATCGCATCAGGTCACAACGTGCCGAGAAGAACGCAACTTATAGCCAAGAGCATAACCCAGCTTATGACCTTCGGCACCGTAAAACAGGTACGGAGGGATAAACATGCGCAAAGTCAAAGACGACCGGACGTTAGACATCTTCTCCGTCCCCCAGCCGGTTCTAGCTATACCGGGTAACGGCAACAATGCAGCCCAGGTAAGTGAACTGATCGGCGAGATCCTTAAAGGTTCCGATCTTGACCGCTATGAAATTGCAGCTCGTATGTCTCGACTATCGGGTGACGATGTAAGCAAGCACATGCTTGATGCATGGTCGAGCCCGGCCCGGACTGATCACAACCTGCCGTTCTACAGAGCCCCGCTGTTGGAAGAAGTATGCAGTTGCCACGCGCTGACCAACTGGCTGGCAGAACAACGCGGCGGGCGAATTGCTTATGGTCGTGACGCACTCAATGCGGAGCTGGGGCGGCTGGAACGCCTGCGCGATGATGCCGGACGTAAGGCTCGCGAACTCAAGCGTGCATTGGGTGGCAGCCATGCGTAATTGGTATTCAGCCGGCGAGCTGGCTGGCTTGCCTGGAATGCCAGGTACAGAGCGTGCCATTCAAATACGCGCCAAGCGTGAGCGTTGGGAAGGCCAGCAGCGTCTTGGCAGTAAGGCCATTGAGTACACCCTTTCGGTCCTGCCAAAGGAAACCCAGGCAGCACTTTTGACAGCGACGCTCGTAGAAAACACCGTTGAACCAGTCGCTGAAAAACATGTAATAACAATAGGGCGTGACTCAGAAAAAGCGTCACACTTGAACGACTCACAGTCTTCCGTGATGACGGCGCGCCTTGCGTTCGTGCGTGAAATCGAGCGTATGAGCAAGGTGGTCAGCCAAAACCGCGCCATCCTGACCCTGGTCGCACTGGCAAAAACCGGCGACCTCAGCCCGTACCTGAATGACAGGGTCATCCGCGCTAACGACCGCAAGACCGAAGACCGCACCCTGTCTGAGCGCACGCTCAAGCGTTGGCTGGCGGACTACCGCGCCCACGGCGAAATAGGCCTGGCTCCGGCTCGTCGTCAGAAAGACATGAGCGTTCCGACCTGGGCGCAAGCATTCCTCAAGCACTATCAGCGTCCGCAGAAGCCGAGCGTTGAAGCGGCGTATGAGCAGTTCAAGCAATTGCACCAGGATATCAATGCCAGCGTTTGCCCCAGCATTCACGCGGTACGCCGCTGGCTGAAAAAACTCAGCCCATCGGTGCGTGAGCATGGGCGCATGGGCCCGCACGAACTGAATGCCTTAAAAGCCTATAACCGCCGTCAGGCCGACATGCTCTGGCCGAATGACGTGTGGGTGGCCGACGGTCATACCTTTGACGCCGAAGTGATCAATCCGTTAACGGGGCAGATTTTCCGCCCGGAAATCACCATGGTTATTGATTGGGGCACCCGCCGTATCGTCGGTTTCTCCGTCAACCTGGCTGAGTCAACTTTAGCCACACTGGACACCTTACGTGACGGCGTAAGTCGTTGCGGCATGTACAAGGTGTTTTACGTCGACAACGGCAGCGGTTTTGACAACGCCGTTGTTTACGAGGTCAACGACCGTCTCGGCGGCACTATCACGCACTCGCTGCCCTACAACTCTCAGGCTCGCGGCGTAATTGAGCGCCCTCATAAAACCATCCTGGTTCGGCTCGCCAAGACGTTCGACAGTTACATCGGCGCCGACATGGATAAAGAGGCCGCTACCAAGACCCACAAACTGTCCCGTAAACAGCTCGCCCTGGGTATCGCGCCGACAGTCGTACCTGAATTTTCGGTGTTCTTCGCGGCCCTGCAAGAAGCACTCGATGACTACAACCGCCGCCCACATCGCGGCCTGCCGAAGTTCCGCGACCTTGCGACCATGCGCAAGCGCCACCAAAGCCCAATGGAGTCTTGGAAATCGGCAGAGGCCGAGGGTTGGGAACCATTATTGGCTGACAGCAACATCGTCGAAAGCCTAACCCGGCCGCAGGTCGAGCGCACCGTCCACCGTTGCCAGGTGCAATGGAACAGCGGCACCTACTTCCTTAAAGACCTGGACGGTTTCCACGGGGAACAGGTCCGCGTGGCCTATGACTTCCGCGACGCCAGCCGTGTTTGGGTCCACTCCCTGGAGGGCGATCTGATCGGCGAGGCGCTGCTCGATGGCAACGCCAGCCCAGCCATGCCGAAAACCATGCTGGAAAAGGCCAGCGAGAAACGCGAACGCGGCCAGTTGTCTCGCCTGGTCAAAAAAGCCAAAACCATTACCGGACAAGACGTAGAAATGCGCGTCATTGCTCCGCAGTCGAGCCAGTACGACCTCTCGCCTGAACAGCTCGCCGAGGCCCAGCGTTTCGCCCAATTGGCTGCACCGCAGGCCTCGACCTTCGAATTGCCAACCGACCCAACCGCCCGCTACCGCCTCTGGAACCACATCGACGCCCGTATCACCAGCGGCGAATCGCTGTCGTCAGAAGAAACCCAATGGCATGCCCGTTATCCGCAGCACCCGGACTTCAAATCCATTCAGAAAATGTTCGCGTTCGCCGACCAGGCCCGCGCTTAACCCAAGACCTTTAGGAGTCGCATTATGAGTGTTACCAAAATCGTTCCCCTGACCAATGTCGGCCTCTTATCCGCCGCCATCGGCCGAGCCCACGACCGCCCATCGGGCCTGCCTGGCATGGTGGTGATGTACGGCGCAAGCGGGTTGGGTAAAAGCGTCGGCGCCGCCTTCGCCGCCAACCAACACCGCGCCTATTACGTCGAGTGCCGCGATACCTGGAGCAAAAAGGCTTTCTTACTCGCCATCTTGCGCGAAATGAGCATCCAGCCAGAACGCACTTTGTCGCAGATGGTCGACCAGATCGCCGAGCAGCTTTCCCGCAGTGGTCGCCCGCTGCTGATTGACGACGTGCAATACCTGCTGGAAAAGGCCGTTGCCAACGTATTAACCGATATCTACAACGCCAGCCAAGGGACCATCGTTCTGATTGGTGAAGAACGTGTACCCGCCAGCCTGGCTAAGTTGGAGCGCCTGCATAACCGTGTGCTGGAGTGGGTGCCTGCACAACGTGCCACCCTTGACGACCTGCGCGCCTTGGCCCACGCCAGCTATCCAAGTCTGCGCTTTGCCGATGATCTATTGGAGGATCTGCGGACTAAGGTCGGCGGGTGCCTTCGCCGTGTCGCGGTCAACCTGTACCGGGTGTACAGCGAAACCCAAGCCCAGGCCATCGACAGCATCGACCTTGCAGGTTGGGGCTCACGCGGCTGGTTCACCGGCGAAGCGCCGTCGCGGAGGGCTTGAGGGATGCCTAGAGCAAGAGCAGACCTGGTGATGGTGGGCGGTAAGACCCCACGCCAGCATATTTGGGAAGCCATTCGCGCCGTGAACGCCAGCCCTAAAGAGTTGACGACGTACACCGTTGCGCGCAAATCCAACCAAGATGATGAGGCAGTACGCGCCTACTTCCGGGACATGGAAAAAGCCGGGATTGTCAGCAAGGTACGAAGCATCGGCCGCTTCGATGCCGAATGGAAGCTCCTTAAAGACGAAGGCGTTGAAGCTCCCCGCGTCACCAAAAACGGGAAGGTTTCGAGCTATGCAGGCGGAGCCGAAAACATCTGGCGGGCATTGCGCATCCTCGGTGAATTCACCGCCGCCGAGGCCGCAGCCACCGCCAGCGTTAACGACGTGTCGATCAGTGAGTTTGGTGCTCATGTGTATTTGTCGGGCCTGGCAAAGGCTGGCTACTTGACCCGCAGGGGCGGCACTGCCGGCTTTAAAACCCGCTTCCGCTTGATCCCGTCTCGGTACAGCGGACCTAAACACCCCATCTACCAGCGCGACTTCGACCAGGTCTACGACCCGAACTTGGATCAGGTGGTATGGCGCAAGGCTGACCAGGAGGTGGCCCGATGAACCAGGTCAACCTATCCGCCTGGGGCAACGAGGTGCCGCTGTTCGTGCGTCTGCTCGCTGCCGAAGTTGCTGCCAGCAATAAAACGAAGGCCAGCCAGCGCATCGGCATGAGCCGCACTGCCGTTAGCCTGATCCTTTCCAACCGCTACGCATCGCCTAGCACAGCGGGCGTCGAGCGGCGCGTGATGGAAACCCTGGGACGCATTGAATGTGTCGCCCTGGACGAGACCGTCACCTCTGACCAATGCCAAAGCTACCGCGAAAAACCGGCACCCACCCACAACCCGCAGGCCATGCAGCACTGGCGTGCCTGCCAACACTGCCCAATTAACCCCGACTGCTGCAACCAGGAGAACGCCCATGCTCGCCTCCATTAACCGCACGCAATTGAAAGTTCTGACCCCAACACTGGCAGACCGTCTGCGAGTGTTCAACGCCGCCGCCCGTAGCTTGCAAGCGAACGGTATCCGCGTACTGGCTTTTCACCCGGCCCACAACCTTCTGGTAATCGGCCCCGAAGACGGAAACCGCCTGCTCGGTCGAGCCGACCGCGAAGGCTACATGCGTCACGTATCGGCCGGTAGCACTCGCTACAACGTGCAGTTCCAGGGCGTGACCCTGGAATGGCGCGAACTCATTAGCGCTTCCCGTCCTGGTGACTGGTCGCGACTGACTCTCCACTGAGGAACCTTGCAATGACACAACAACAAATCATTCCCGAAGGCTACCGAGTCGATGCTCAAAAGCGGCTGATCCCGGAAAGCATGATCAAACCTATCGACCTGGAGCGGGATGCCCTGGTACTTGGCCTGGTTGAAAAAGCCCGTGCTGCCAGCGACGTGCTGGCGAAGTTCAAGGCTTCGGCCTTCGGTGATATCGAAGCCTTTGTCGAACTCAGCGCCGAGCAGTACGGCGCCCAGATCGGTGGCAAGAAGGGAAATGTCAGCCTGATCAGCTTCGATGGGCGCTTCAAGATCATGCGTGCCGTCCAGGAAAGCATCGCTTTCGACGAGCGCCTCCAGGCTGCGCGGGCGTTGATTGACGAGTGCCTGCGCGACTGGACCACCGGAGCGCGTCCCGAAGTGGTCACGCTGGTAAATGACGCCTTTCGCACTGACCAAAAAGGCGATATCCGCACAGCCCGCGTCCTGGCGTTGCGCCGTATGGAAATCACCGATGAACGCTGGCAGCGCGCCATGCAAGCCATCGGCGACGCATGCCAGGTTGTCGGCTCCAAGTCCTATATCCGCGTGTATCAGCGTGTCGGCGATACGGACCAATACGAGCCCATCAGCCTTGATATCGCGGGGGTGTGACATGAGCGTGAAACCCTGCCTTTTCCTCGACGTGGCACCAGTAGTCAATGGCATTACTTGGCGCCTCTATTCCTTCAACTACGCCACCGCCGATGGCAACGGCAGCGGCTGGCTGTATGCCCTGTCGTTTGAGCATGCGGCGGCTCGCTTGGCGGAACTCAAGGAGTCCGCTGTTTTGTTTGATGAAGTGTTGGGCTGCACGCCTGACACCGGCCACCAGGAGACCAAGTGATATGGAACTGATCGATATCAAGATCCGTTATAGAACCGGTGCCTATCACGCCTCGGCGCAGGGCGAAAAAGCAAACGCATCATCCAGCATCAGTGCCTTCCTCGCTGGCTCCGCACTGATCAATAAGCTGCATCCAGGCGCCAAGGTTGCAGGGGCAGAGACGATCAGCCTCGAATCTAACAGCAAGCCCGCAGTGCACCGTTTTTCCTACGTCGCAGGCGGTAGCAAGGCCGCGTTGGTCACTGCCTATTGCTTTGCCTCGGGCCAAATCGAGTTCGGCACTGAGGTGCCCGAAGGCGGCATCAGCATTGCTGTCGGCGAGGAAAAGAAGGTTCGCGAGATTGTCGAATTGCACGCCCGCCTGTCCCGCATCGACAACAAAACACTCTATGTACCTGGGGTGCCAGAAGCTGCCAACCAGCGCGAGGGACTGACGGCGTTGGCCCGTTTCATTCAGTGGCTCGCTCGCAGCAACCAGTCAGGCTTTCGAGCATTGGGGGCCTGACATGACCGAGAAATACGTACGTCAGGTCGCCCGCGACTATCACATCACATTCCACACTCAGCGATAGGACGCCTCATGGCCAAGATAACTATCACCCTGGAAGACCGCCGTGACGATAACGGCAAACCTTCGGTCGCCGTCGATATGACAGGTGTACCGACTACCAACCTGGGAACACCTCGCCCGACCGAGGCAGTGCGCATCTTCAACAAGCTGTTTGACCTGGTTGCCAGCGAAAAGATGTTGGGTGCCATTCCTGCCTGTCGCTGGCAACCCACCACCACAACTCTTCAATAAGCGAAACCGCCCTGGTCATCCGGGGTGGTCTGCCAGGCGTGGTTGCCTGGTACTGACGAGCAGCCGAGGAAAAGATGGAACAAGCGGATTGGGATGCGCTGAAAGAGCAGATGACAAGCCCGTGGGGCCACATGAAGCTCAAATGTGATGGGTTTGAGATCAGTCTATCGCAGGAAACTGACCGCACTAAAAAGAGCTGGTCCACGATGATCTATGTGGATGGCTATTTGAAAGGCGTCTGGTTGGATTGTGACCACAAAACCGGCGAACCAAAGCACGAAGAAACTCGCCGTTTTTACCGCAAGGTAACTCGCGCTCTTTATGCAAAGAAGGAAGTCGAGGCCTATCGGAAAGCCTTCGGCAAGCGCAGAGCCACTGAAATGGCAGCGGTCAAGTTCATCACCTATGACTGGTCCTGGAAAAGCTTCAACTCCCTGAAAAAGCACCTGCTGGCCAACAATACCAACATCACCCGAATCCTTGAGAACTAAAGTTATGGACCACAGCAAAGCCCTAGACAAAATCAAGAAGCTACTGCGCCTGGCAGCAAGCGATAACCCGCACGAAGCTGCCGCAGCCATGCGCCAGGCACGCGCCCTGATGGAAAAATACCGCCTGGAAGAGTCGGACATTCAGCTTTCCGAGGTATTCGAATGCGCTGCTCGCAGTGGTTCGAAAATGACGCCGCCTCAATGGGAAGCCAACCTGGTTGGTGCTGTCACTCAAGCCTACGCCTGCAAAGTTTTGTTCATGGCAGGCATTGGCGAATGGCGCTTTATCGGTGAACTGGCAGAGCTGGCGAGCTACACCATGGTTTTACTGCTCCGCCAGGTCCGCCAGTCCCGCCGTGACTTCATCAGCACCCAGTTGAAGCGCTGCAAGCCAGCGACCAAGACCAAGCGCGCCGACGTGTTTTGTGGTGCTTGGGTGTCGGCAGTGCGCCGACAGGTCATGGCGTTTGCTGGCAACGATGAGCCTTCACCAGCAACAACGGCATACATGCTCAAGCACCATTCAGAGACAGAAAAGCTTGATTGCCGCGACCGCAACGCCAACAAGGGCAATGGTATGCGCACCATGACTGACGCTATGCATGGCGTTCTCGCGGCTAGCGATGTGCGTCTCAACCATGGCGTCAACGGCCAGGAACAACTTGCCCTGCATTAAGAAGCGAAACCGCCCCGGCCTGCTGGGGCGGTCTGCCGGACGTGGTTGTCCGGTACTGATGAGCAGCCACCCATGACAGACGAAACACCTAAACAGCGCAAAACCCGCCTGGCACGCGAGCGTAAACGCGCCCAGCGCAAGCGCGAAAGAGACAAGCGCCTAGCCATGGGGGCCAGCAAGCTCAAGATGGAAATCTACAGCGGCACCTATAACGAGCTGGAACAGATCCGCATCGCCGGTAAATTCGACGAAACAGACCATGCGCTCACGATGACCATTCATGGTGTCGCCGCACTGTCCCGAACCGACCCGGCAGCGTTCCAGGTATTGATCAAAGGAGGGAGACAATGAGCACACGAAATCTGCAATTGAGCAAAATCCATATTGCCAAGAAAGACCTCGGCCTGGATGACGAAACCTACCGCGCCTTGCTGGCTCGCGTGGCAGGTGTGCGTTCGGCCAAAGACCTTACGCCACGCCAAACCGGCGCCGTACTAGCCGAATTCGCCCGCTTGGGTTGGGAGCCCGCACAAGTTAAAAAGCAGGGCCGAAAAGCACCGACAGCGGCGCCAGACCGGGCAAAGCTGGTGGGCAAGATAGAGGCATTTCTCGCCGAGGCCAAACGCTCCTGGGCGTATGCCGATGGCATGGCCTTGCGCATGTTCAAGGTTGAGCGGGTGGAATGGCTCGACCCTGGGCAACTGCAAAAAATGGTTGCGGCATTGACCTATGATGCCCGCCGACATGGGAGACCTGAGCGATGAACGAAGAACTGTTCCCGGATGATATCGATCAACTGGACGCCAAAAAGGTATTGGCGAACATGCAAGACCCCACGGTTATATCCCGCTGGGAGGGCTCATTGCGTGAAATGGTAGAAATCGCCGAGGCCAAGCTCCTGGTCGAAATTAAGCCAGGGGTGGAAGCCGCTGAACTGGCCCGACATGTTGTCTTTGCGATTTGCAGTGTGATGGGCGGGGGGCTGATTTATTTTCCTCGCGGGGATGCACTTAAGCGGGCCTTGCGAGACGCCAAAATCTATCGGGACTGGAAAGACAACAATACCCCGATCCCGGACCTGGTCAGCAAATACGATCTTGCGAACCAGACCATTTATGACATCATTCGCCGACAACGGGCTCTGCATCGCAAGAATGAGCCTGACCTATTTGGCTACGACGAAGATCAAGGAAGGAGTGTCCACTGATGACCCAGGTGCAATGGTTTTATGACGACAGCGGTTCTCGCGTAGGACCTGTCACCGAAAGCGATATCAAGGGACTGTTAAAAGTCAGCAAGATTGGCCACGGCACTCTTGTGTGGCGCACCGGTATGGCCGACTGGGTTCCAGTTGAATCGAGCGAGCTAAATATCGAACTAACTAACACTCCACCGCCGTTGAGGAAGGATCGTGTTTCCGATTTGTGGGTATGGTTGTTAGCTGTTTCGCCAATTGCGTGGTTAGCCGTTGATACCAGTGTATTGAATGCAGGATTTGTTGCGATCTGGGTCCTAACCGTTGCACTCTGTGCCTTGGATATAGGCAAGATACGACAGGCGGGCCATCAGGCTCCCGCTATTTGGTGGTGCGTGTTTGTTCCGGGCTATCTTTATTTTCGATCTAAACGTCTAAAGAGCAATTACTCTCCATTGATTGTCTGGACTCTGATTAACGCAGTATTGTTCGTCATACAGCGATAATAAGAACTTAGACACCCAGCCCCGCCATCGAGCGGGGCTTTTTCTTAAACCCCGCTGATACTCACCCCATTCCCACCGTAAGCGAAGCTGGCACCGTTCCCCCAACGGCAGGTTCGCACCATGCATTCCGCTCCCGCTCTTCCCAAAGTTTCCCGGCCTCGATGGCCGCGCCAGTTCGCCCAGCTCATTCTCGCCGCTGGTGATGATGCTGCGCGTGCGGTGTTATGGGCCAAGGTTCCGGCCGACTGGAGGGAGTTGGTGCAACTACATATTGCACAGGCTGACGGCCGCATCGAGCAGCATGTGCGCCAACAAGAGAAATTACGCCCCGCTGTAAGAACTATCACGCCGACCTTCGCCGAGTACCGGGCACCCGTCCATGTACCCGGCAACGCCGTGGTCGCTGCTCAACACCTGGCCGCATTGCGTGCCGCCATCCACTCACCGCGAGTATCCCAATGACTTCCATCGCACCGAAGCGGCGTCCCCGCACGCCCCGTATGACTTTCTGGGCGCTAATCACCATCGCCTTGCTGTTCTGCCTGGCCATCGTCGCCCCGACCAAGCTGCCTGTAGTCCTCTATAAATGTGGCCTGGTCACGCTGGGCTGCGTACTGGGCTACTGGCTGGATCGGGCGCTGTTCCCTTATGCCCGGCCGGACATGGTGCCCAGTTGCGAGCGCTCCATGGCAGGCATTCGCCGCGCTCTGGTCGTGCTGGGCTGCGTCCTCGGCCTGACCTTGGGGCTTTGACATGCACCGCTCTCGTTCTCTTCTATATATAGCTGCGGGTTGCATGGGCGCGCTGGTTACCATGGCCGCAAGCCCTCCGGTCAAGGCCGAGATCCCGGACCAAGCCGAGCGCTACCGCCGTGACCTGACCCGCATTGCCCAGGCCGAATGGGGCCTTGACGCCCCGGTGTCCACCTTCGCCGCACAGATCCACCAGGAAAGCCGCTGGAAGTTCGACGCGAAGTCGCCCGTCGGCGCGCAAGGCCTGGGCCAGGTGATGCCCTCGACCGCCACCTGGCTTGCCGAGCTGTTCCCCAAGGCCCTCGGCAAGGTCGAACCGTACAACCCGGTTTGGTCCATGCAAGCCCTTGTCAGCTATGACCGCTGGCTGGCGAACCGCATCCGGGCGCGGTCCCCCTGCGAACAAGGGGCGCTGATCCTTTCTGCCTACAACGGCGGTTTGGGCTGGGTAATCAAAGATCGCAAGTTGGCATCGGCTAAAGGGGCCGACCCGCTGACCTGGTTCAACTCCGTCGAGCGGTTCAACAACGGCCGTTCGACCGCTGCCTTCAAGGAAAACCGTCAATACCCGCGCTTGATCCTGTTGCGCTGGGAAGCCCTGTACGTCGCAGCCGACTGGGGCCAGGGGGTGTGCCAATGAATGGATTGCTCAACCTAATCAAGCCTGCCACCTGGTACGTGGGCGTCATCGCGGCAGTAGTGATCGGCCTGCACCTCAACTGGCAGGACGGCTATGACCAGGGTTACGCCAAGGCCTTGGGCGAAGGGGAAACAGCTATCGCCAAGCTGCGCCTAGAACATTCCCAGGAACAGCAACGTATCGCCGAGGCAACAGCTAAAGCCGCCAATCAGGCGGTTGAGGATCTGCGCGTTCAGCGGGATCGGGGCGACCTGCTCGCCACCCAGCTCGCCGATGTAAAGGAATCCTTTCGTAAGAATACCGACCAACTCAAGGGAGAGATTGCCCGTGTCACGACCCTGTATCGCCGCACCCTCAAGTCGGCACCTGAGCCTTTGCCTGCTGGCGTGTTCACTGTTGGCTTTGTCCGCGTGTGGAACAACGCCAACGGAATCGGCACCTCAGTGCCTGCCCAGCAAGCCCGACAAGCCGCCAGCGGAATTGCTACGCCGCCCGATGGAGCCGGAGCCGCTGACAGCCTCGACTCAGGCGTCACCCAGCCGCTTGTCCTCGCCAACCAGATTCGCAACGGCGAACTGCACAGTTCCTGCCGGGCTTCACTCAACCGCCTGATCGATTGGATCACTCAATGGAAGTAACTGACTTTGCCAGTCACCTGGAGGCGATCCACAACGAATCCTCCTTGGCGGCACATTTGGCACAACGTGAAGTATTGACCGGTCCTTCGGCCGAGTTCTGCACAGGAGAGGATTGCGATATGCCAATCCCGGAACAACGCCGTGTGGCCATACCAGGTGTGCAGCTTTGCGCGCAGTGCCAAACGCATCGCGAAAAGAGGGGCCGTCGATGACGACGATTGAAATGCCTGCGTGGCAACTGGTGAGTATTGCCGTAACCATCCTCGGCGCTTTCGCTGGACTTGTGAAGGTTATGGTCATGCAAATGGAGCGCCGACTGGATCAGCGCTTTGCAATAACAGACAAGGACAGTGAACGCCTGCGCACGCTGGAAATATCCTTTGAACGGCTGCGCGGTGACATGCCCGTGCACTACGTGCGCCGGGAAGACTACGTGCGCGGCCAAACCGTGATCGAGGCCAAGCTTGATGCGTTGGCCCTCAAGCTAGAAACCGTTCAACTAAAAGGACTGAAGCAATGAACATCGACGCCGCCAAAACGCGCCGGGAATCCCTGCGCTGGTACATCATCAAGACCCTGGACACCTCGCGCCCGGTAGATCCTCATGAGGCTATCGTGCTGTCCACCATTCAGGGCATCTATCCCGACGCCACCACCATGGAACTGCGTCGCGAACTCGACTACCTGGCCGACCGTAGCCTGGTGACGCTGGACAAAAAGCCCAACGGTGTGTGGATCTGCGGCCTGACCCACTACGGAGTCGACATTGCGGAATACACCATCGCCTGCAATCCAGGCGTTGCCCGCCCAGAAAAGTACTGGTGACCCCATGCCCCCGCGCAGCAAGGTTGCGAGTCTGCCTAAGTCGGTAAAAACCTGGTTCGACAAGGCCCTGGTCGAAAACAATTTTAGTGACTATGAAGCCCTGGCCGAAGAACTGGCGAGCCGTGGTTTTTCGATCAGCAAGTCGGCGCTACATCGCTATGGCCAGGACTTTGAGTCCAAGCTCTCGGCTTTGAAGATGGCAAGCGAGCAGGCCCGTGCTGTAGTGGAGGCGGCGCCTGATGAGGAAGGTTCGGTCAACGAGGCACTCATGCGCTTTGTTCAGGAACACCTGTTCAAGATGTTGCTGGCTGGAGATGACAAGTTCGACCCATACAAGATGGCCAAGGCGGTAGCCGAGTTGGGCAAGGTCTCGGTTGTGCAGAAAAAATGGAATGCCGAGTGGAAGGAAAAGGTTGAAACGGCGGCAGCTCGCGTTGATAAAATCGCCCAGAAAGGTGGCCTTACTCAGGCGACGGCCGACGAAATCCGGCGCGAGATCTTGGGGATGGCATCGTGAGCCTGCCCCTTGTCCTGGACAGCACTGCCACCTTGCTTGCCCCGGCAGCGCTGCTCGACTACCAGAAAGAGTGGATTGGCCTCCGTGCCCCGCTCAAGGTGGGCGAGAAGTCCCGGCGTATCGGTCTCACCTGGGCCGAGGCGGCAGACAATGTTCTGGTAGCAGCGTCAGAAAAATCGGCAGGTGGTCAAACCGTCTATTACCTGGGCTACAACCAGGACATGACCGTGGAGTACATTCAGGCCTGCGCCATGTGGGCGCGGGCGTACAACTACGCGGCCGAACAAATAGAAGAAGGCATCTGGCCCGATAGCGACCCCGACAAACACATCAAGACCTATACCATTGGCTTCCCCAGTGGGCACCGTATCGTCGCGCTGACCAGTCGCCCGTCCAACTTGCGGGGCCGTCAGGGTATTGTCGTAATTGATGAAGCCGCGTTCCACCAAGACTTGGCCGAGCTGCTGAAAGCGGCACTGGCCCTGCTAATCTGGGGCGGCGAAGTCCATGTGATTAGCACCCACGATGGCACCGAGAATGCGTTTAATGAGCTGATCAACGACATCCGTGCGGGTAAGCGGAAGGGTGTGCTGTTCCGCTGTCCCTTCCGCCAAGCCGTGGCAGATGGGCTCTATAAGCGCGTCTGCCTACGCAAAGGCATTGAATACAAGCCCGAGGAAGAAGCCGCATGGGTCCAGGACGTTTATGACTTCTATGGCGATGCGGCCGACGAAGAGCTGGACTGCGTACCGTCCCAGGGCGGCGGTGCTTTTCTTAGCCTGGCCCTAGTCGAACAGCGCAGTAACCGCAATGTACCGGTGCTGCGCCTGGCGTATCCGCAGGGTTACGAAACCATCGCCGAACACCTGCGCCTGGCCGAGTCCCTGGAGTGGTGTGAAGAGCATTTGCTCCCGCTGCTTTCGGCGATTCCGCTGGACGTTCAGAGCTTCTATGGCATGGACTTCGGTCGCTCCGGCGACCTCTCGGTCTTCTGGCCATTGCTCAAAGAACAGAATCTGCGCAAACGCACGCCATTTGTGGTCGAGCTGCGTAACGTCCCGTTCAAGCAACAACTCCAGATTAAGTTTTACATCATTCGTCGCTTACCCAACTTCCTCAAAGGCGCCGACGACGCCAGGGGCAACGGCTCGCAACTGTCGGAAGACACTGCCGTCGAGTTCGGCTTCAACCGCATTGAGCGTGTCATGCTCACCGAGGGCTGGTATCGCGACAACATGCCGCCGTTCAAGGCCGCCCTGGAAGACGACAGCTTCTATGACATCCCGGCTGACAAGGACGTGGTTAGCGACGTGCGTGCCTTTCGGATGGTCAAGGGCGTGGCTCGCATCCCCGAAAAGCGGACCAACGAAAAGGGCGAAAAGTCCGGGCCAAAGCGTCACGGCGACGCGGGTATCGCGGCCGTACTGGCCGAATATGCGTCCCGTCAGGATGTTGAGATTTTCGAATATCACCGCGTCCAGCCCGCCGCCCAGCATGATCGTGAGATCAAGCAAGGGGCTGGGTGGCGCTCTCAGAAAGGCATTTGGTAATGGCTCAATCCCGCATCGTCGACCAGTACGGTCATCCGATCCAGTACGACAAACTCACGCAAGAGCTGGCTGCAGCCCGCACCACCGGCATTCGCCAGATCTGGCACCAGTCGGTGGCTAACGGCCTAACGCCCCAGCGCCTGGCGAGTATTTTGCGGGCCGCTGCCGAGGGATCGGCCAATGACTACCTGACCCTTGCCGAAGAAATGGAAGAGCGCGATCTGCATTACGCCTCGGTGTTAGGCACACGCAAGCTGGCAGTGGCTGGATTGTCCGTTCGGGTCGAGGCAGCGAGCGACGATCCCGAGGACGTACGCCGGGCCGATCAGCTCAAGGAGCTGGTTGACTCTCCCGAGTTCGGAGAACTGCAAGCGGACCTGACCGACGCCATGGGCAAAGGCTATGCCGTCTCGGAAATCATGTGGGACCGTAGTGGTAAGACTTGGAATCCTGAGCGTTTTGAGCCCCGCGATCAGCGATTCTTCCAATTTGACCGTGAAACCGGCCGGGAGCTGCGCTTGCTCGATGAGGCTGATCCGATCAATGGTGTTGCCCTGGCACCGTACAAGTTCATTGTGCATCTGCCGCGTATCCGCTCTGGTCTGCCGATCCGGGGCGGTCTGGCGCGTCTCGCGGCTGTTGGATACATGTGCAAAGCCTGGACTTGGAAGGACTGGATGGGCTTTGCTGACATCTTCGGCATGCCGATGCGCGTCGGCCGATACGGCGCAGGTGCGAGCAAGGAAGACATCAGCACCCTGATGTCAGCGGTGGCCAACCTGGGCAGCGATGCAGCAGCAGTGATCCCGGACAGCATGCGCATTGAGTTTACCCAGGCCGCCAATGTGAGCGGTGCCGGGGACTTCTTCAAAGGGCTGGCCGAATGGTGGGATAAACAAGTCAGTAAGGCCGTGGTTGGCCAGACCATGTCCACCGATGACGGCTCCAGCCAAGCCCAGGCAACGATTCATAATGAAGTTCGTATAGACCTGCTGCAAGCCGATGCCAAGGCCGAATCCAACACCTTGAACCGCTACTTTGTGCGGCCCTGGTGCGATCTGAACTTTGCACCTGGTCGTCCGTATCCCAGACTGATCATCGATGTGCCAGAGCCTGAAAATACCAAGATCCTGATCGAGGCACTCGAAAAGCTCGTACCGCTGGGATTGAAAGTCGAGCAGTCGGTTATCCGCGACAAGCTCAATATCCCGGCTCCGGCCGAGGGCGCCGAGCTATTGGGCATCCCGCCGCCTGTGGCCACGCCTGTGCTGGCCCAGGCTACTAACAGCGAGCAAATGCCAGCCAAGCTGGTGGCAATGCCGGACATCGTGGATAACCAGGTGCGGACGCTAGAGCGGACGGCGGGGGGTTATATGGATGACATGGTCGAGCAGATCAAGGAACTGCTCGACACCGTCAGCAGCTTGGAAGAGTTCCGAGATCGGCTGATTGAAGCCTATCCAGCGATGACCACCAACCAATTGGCCGATGCGATTGCTGATGGCCTTGTGGCCGCCAGCCTGGCTGGCCGCGATGATATTCTGAGAGGCCTGTAACCATGGCGCTCTCACACGGCTCCTTGCCATTCAAAGAACAGATCGACTACTTCCGTGGCAAGGTCGACCTACCGACCCGCGCATGGACCGATGCTTACGCCGCTGAACACGACTATGCCTTCGTCGTGGCGGGTGCTGCGAAACGGGATCTGCTGACCGACCTGAGGGGGGCCGTAGAGAAGTCCATCGCCAGTGGCACCACCCTGGAGCAGTTCCGCAAAGACTTTGACCAGGTCGTCGGTAAACACGGCTGGCAGTACAAGGGCGAGCGCGGTTGGCGCACCAATGTTATCTGGGAAACTAACCTGCGCCAGTCGTACAACGCTGGCCGCGAAGCCCAGATGGCCGACCCGGAGCTACGCAAACGCCGTCCCTATGCAGTCTATCGTCATGGCGACAGCGCACACCCACGACCAATGCACCTGTCCTGGAACGGCATCACGTTGCCGCTCGATGACCCATGGTGGGCAACTCATACCCCGCAAAACGGCTGGGGCTGCAAGTGCAAAAAATTCATGCTCTCGGTCAGGGACGTTGAGCGCCAAGGGCTGACGATTGGTCCGGCACCGGCCATTGAATGGGAAGATCGGGTCATTGGCAAGAACAGCCCGAATGGTCCAAGCACCGTGCGAGTACCCAAGGGGATTGATCCCGGCTTTGAATATGCACCTGGTCAATCACGGTTGGCCAACCACGTGCCCCAGCTGGGCACCCGCGACTTGATACCTGCATCGTCAGCCGCTCCGGCACCGACAATAGGTTTACCCAACAAGCAGCCAAGCGGACCTTTACCGCAACCCCGGCAGGTCCCGGCAAAGAGTCTGCTCCCGGCCAAAACACCTGCCCCTCAAGCGGTGATGCAGTTCCTGGGCGAGTTCGGGGCTACCGACACCACCCCAGCAGTGTTCCGTGATGTGACCGGTGATGCCCTGGTCATCGGGCGGGAGATGTTCAGCGATGCCAAAACAGGCGCAATAGCGTTGGCCCAACAAGTCAAGGCTCGCGAGTTGCCATTGTTGGCTGAAGCCATTAAGGCACCTGATGAGATCTGGGCGCGCTTGGAATGGCAGCCAGACCAAGGCAAAGCGGTGTTGCGCCGTCGTTACCTGGCGCACGTCCAGGTCAAAGGGAAGACTGATCCAGCTGTTGCTGTATTCGACCAGGGCGCAGATGGCTGGACCGGCGTTACAGGGTTTGTAGATGACAGTGAGCAGTACCTTGAGGCATTGCGCCTGGGTGTCCTGCTTTACCGACGTACCGAATAGAGAGCAGACATGGCTGGTTCAATGCTTGAGGTATCCGTCGATACAAGCCCAGTAGGCAAAGCTCTGGACGATCTGGTCGAGCGACTGGGCGACCTGACAACGCCGCTCAATGACATCGCGGAATACCTGCACCAATCGACTGATGACCGCTTTCGTCAGCAGGTCGCTCCAGACGGTTCGCCCTGGGCGCCACTTGCCCCCTCGACCCTGGCGCGTAAGAAAGGAGGTCGCATCCTGCGCGACAAGGGCACGCTCCAGGATACATTGCGTCACAACGTCAGCCGCAATGAACTGTCGTTCGGTACAGACCGCGTGTACGGCGCCATCCACCAGTTCGGTGGCAAGGTCCAGCATGCAGCCAGATCACAGCAGGTCTACTTCCGTCAGGGCAAAGATGGCTCAGTGGGCAACCGCTTTGTGAAGAAGAGCAAGTCCAACTTTGCGCAGTGGGTTACCCGTGGTGCTCATGACTCCGAGATCAAGGCAAGACCCTACCTGGGCCTATCATCAGACGACGATATCGAGATACTGGCGATCATCCAGGACTATCTTATGGAACCAATAACAGAGTAACGACGCAGAATCACGTAGGCGCTCTAATAGCGGCTTACAGGTACATCCGCCGCCTGTGGATTAGCTAAACAGCGTTAGACCTGCGTTAGATTCAGTTGTAGCAGTATTGATAACGTCTTCGCGAGACCGCTACCCCCACTCTTTGCGTATAGAATGGGTTGACGTTACATTCCCTCGCAGCCTTCCCCTAAGGCGCAAATTCTTAAACCCCGCTGATACTCACTCATTCCGCCTAGCCGCACAGACTGGCGGCATGAAAACTCAACTCGCCGCTAACTCAGAAATTTACAGCTCCGTCGAGCTTTCCGATGGGAAGGCTCCCGACTGGGTTGAACTTATCCCCGCAGGTCCGACCGTCACCGGTCGCGATGGCCGCGCCTGGCTGTTCGATGACATGGCCTCCGAACTGGTGCAGTCCAATTTCATCAGCCGAGCAATCGATCTGGTCATTGACCGGGAGCACGCCACACAGCTCCGTGCATCCGTTGGCCAGGAAGCCCCAGCCGGTGCCTGGGTCAAACAATTCGAAGTCCGCAATGGCGCTCTGTGGGGCCGCGTTGAATGGACGCCTCGCGGTGCTGCTCAGGTCGAGGCCAAAGAGTATCGCTACCTGTCCCCGGTGTTCGACTACGACCTCGACAACAAACGCATCGTGCGCATGGTCAGCGCGGCGCTGACCAACATCCCCAACCTCATCATGACCGCCCTCAACCAAGAAGCCCCGGAGAACACACCAGTGAAACTTTCAGCTGCGTTTTTGGCACTGCTCGGCCTGCCCGACACCGCCACTGAAGAGCAGGCCATGTCGGCCGCAAGCCAACTCAAAACTACCGCCCAGGCCGCTAACACCGAACAGCCAAATTTGGCGCAGTTCGTCCCGCGTGCGGACTACGACGCCCTGGTCGGCCGTGCCACCAACGCCGAACAGGCGCTGGCCAGCCAGAAGAAGGCCGAGCACGACAAGGAAGTCGATGCGGTCATAACCTCGGCTACCCAGGCCGGAAAAATCACCCCATCCACCGTCGAGTACCACCGCGCCATGTGCCATGACGAAGCGGGCCTGGCGCGGTTCAAAGATTTTGTGACAGCGGCCCCTGTCGTGGCTGCGGCATCTGACCTGGGCAACAGGAACCCGGCGAATACCGGCACAGCCCTCAATGCAGAGGAACAAAAGGTCGCATCGTTGCTGGGTATGAGCGAAGCGGAATTCATCAAGGGCAAGGCGTAACTCCCCCTCTATATAAAGGAAGAGATTCATGATCATTAACGCCAGTGTCTTGAACGCACTGTTTGTTGCGTACAAGGCTGAGTTCCAAAACGCCCAGGCCGCGACACCGACCGACTGGAAACGTATTGCCACGCCTGTCCCGTCCTCATCCGCCAGCAATACCTATGGCTGGCTGGGTCAGTTCCCGACGTTCCGTGAGTGGATCGGCGACCGCGTTCTCAAGAACATGGCAGCGCATGGCTACTCCATCACCAACAAGAAATTTGAATCTTCGGTGGGTGTCCCGCGTGATGCCATCGAAGACGACGAGATCGGCGTTTATAAGCCGCTGTTTGCCGAGATGGGTCGTGCTTCCAGTGCGCACCCGGACGAGCTGGTGTTCGCGCTGCTCAAGGCTGGCTTGACCACGACCTGTTACGACGGTCAGTACTTCTTCGACACCGATCATCCGGTCTACCCATCGACCGATGCGACCGGCACGGCGGTTTCCGTCAGCAACTATCAAGACGGTACAGGCCCGGCCTGGTATCTGCTCGATGTCAGCCGCGCCCTGAAACCCATCATCTTTCAGAACCGCCGCAACTACGATCTGAAAGCGATGACCGCCATGGACGACGAAAGCGTCTTTATGCGCGACGAGTACCGCTATGGCGTTGATGCCCGTGTGAACGTCGGCTTCGGCTTCTGGCAGTTCGCTTACTGCTCTAAAGCCCCGCTGACAGCTGAAAACTACGGCTTGGCCCGTGCTGCCATGAAGAACTTCCAGGCCGATGGCGGTCGCCCTTTGGGCATCAACCCCGGCCTCCTGGTTGTTCCATCCCAACTGGAAGGTGCTGCTCGCAAGATCCTGGTCAAGGATGCGGACAACGGCAACGAATGGGCAGGCACCGCCGAAGTACTTGCACCGGCCTGGCTGGGCTAAGGGGGCGTCATGACCATTGTGATCACCTCGAAACATGACGGTTTCCGCCGTTGTGGCATCGCCCACGCCAACTCGGCAGCGCGTTACCCGGATGACTTCTTTTCGGAAGCGCAGTTGCGGGCTCTGTCAAAAGAGCCTCAGTTGATCCTCGCTTATGAGGAGGATGAATTCGACCAGGTACAGGACCGCCGCGATGAAAACCTCCAGGAAGTCGATGTATCGAAAGCGGCCGGCACCTCTGAAAGTGCCTTGCAGAGCTTGGGTCAGGCAGACCCTGCGGCAGTGGGTAACGCTGGGCTTAACCTCCAGGACGGAGCCAGCCATGGGCTTGATTTGTCGCAGGTAGGTGGTGGTGTTTCGGCAGATAAGGTCAAGCCTGAGCCAGACCTTGAAGCACTTTGGACCGCCGCGCTCCTGGAAGCCGAGCAACGGGAAGCGGCCAAACCGAACGCAGAGACCGAAACGCTTTGGGATGAAGCGATTGCGGAGGATGTACTGCGGGAGACGGCCAAAGTAACGGCGACGAAGGCACCAGCAAAGCCGAAAAAGGCAGCGGATAAATGAACCTCTCGCTGCCGTCCGCCAGTCAGCTCCTGGTCCGCTTTGGCCCTCGTGACATCACCCAGATTGCAGTCGCGGACACCGACCGAGTCATCGAGCCTGAGCTGCTGGTAGCCGCTGCCGCTGGCAAGCCGTTGGATGACTGGCCTGCGGAAGAAGTGGCCATCGCGGTCATGGCGTTGGCCAGGATCGCTGACGCGGTCACTCGGGCGCGTAGCGAAGTTTCGTTTTACCTACGGTTCCGTGCGGCTGGAGAGGATGCTCCCGCATGGGTCACGGATGACCTGGCCGAGATCGCCCGCTACCACCTGTACGACGATGCCGGAAAGGAAGATTCGACTGTGCGGGTGCTTTACAAGGACGTAATCAAGCGCCTGGAAACCTTGGCCAAGGAAGACAAGGAGCGTGGCGCCTCGGATGGTGGGCAGTCTGGTCTTCAGATCAGCCACCAGCCTCGGCTGATGACCCGTACCACGTTGAGGAACTTGTAATGCTGGGCGAGCTGGAGGACTTGATCGAGGCACGGCTCAGGGAGTTGAGCGTGAAGCTCCCGCGCCTGACAGTCGCCAGCTACGGCGGCGAACTGAGCGACCCTGATCTATTGTCGGGCCTGCTCAAGCGTTGTCCGGCGATCTTGCTGATGGTGCCCAAGGTGACGTTCACCCGGAAAAGCACCACCCGTTACACCTTACCGATCACGTTCAGACTGGTCATTGCTGCGCGTCATCCACGCGGCGAAAGGGAAACTCGGCGCGGAACAACGCCCACTGACATTGGCACATACGCGTTGTGGGAGGCCTGCATGCACCAACTGGTTGACTGGCAACCGTGGGTTGATCGTGCCGCTATCAGACCAACTGAACTTTCCAACCTGGTCAACGGAAAGTTGGCAAGCGACCACCTCTCAGTCCTGGGGCAATCGTTCGTCATCGAACTGGACTGGGAGAAACCGAAAGAGGCGTTGCCTGACTTCCTGGGCATCACCATGGAATACCACACCCCGTCGGATAACCCCGAGCCGGTGGCCACCGATAACATCGAACTGAGGGACGTGTAATGCACGTTATAGCTGCACCTGGTCATCGGGTGCCCACGGAAAACGATCCGTACACGTACATCGAAGAGGCCGAGGCAGTCGACGTGCCGGACACCTCTTACTACCGGCGCCGTGTGGCGGCGCAGGAGCTGCTGACCGTGAAGAAACCGCGTGCCAGTGCCAAACAACCCGCACAGGAATCCACTGAATGAGCATCGAATTCGACACGATCCCGGCGTCTATCCGTAAACCTGGTGTTTACATGGAGTTCAACACCAGCCTGGCACAACGGAACCTGCCGACCAACAAACAGAGCGTGTGTTTCATCGTTCCCCTGGGCGAAGGGGCAACCGTTGAGGCCAACGTGCCGACGCCGTTCTATAGCGCACCGGAGGCTAAAGCCTTGTTCGGCAGCATCATCGCTGGGGAAATGGCCGACGCCTTTATCACGGCTTATCGCTACGCCGCCGTGTCGGCCGTGGGCGTGGTCGTTGAGGGCGATGTAGAACCGGACATCAAAGCTGCACTGGACGCGACTGCGCTTGGCGGATTTACCATCCTGGTCCCGGCCTGGAACAGCAGTACGGCACTGACCTCGTTGCGCGAGCACATCAAGGTCTACACCAACTCGATGGAGCAGCAAGGCATTATCGGCGTTGCGGCTTTGACCAGCACGCTGTCCGCCGCCACCACCTTGGCGACGTCGCTGAACTCCGGCGCGATCAGTCTGGCGGTGTTGCCAGGCACTGCATCGAAACCGCACCAGGTGGCCGCGGCCTATGCCGCGATGATTGCCTCGGAAGAAGATCCGGCGCGGCCGCTGAACACCCTAGTACTAGCCGGGATCAAAGTGCCGCCCATCACTCAGCGTCTCGGCCGTACCGAGCAGGAAACCGCTCTGGCTAACGGTGTCACGCCGCTGGAAGTCGCGGCGGGCGATGTCATTCAGATCGTCCGTGCCGTGACCACATATACCAAGTCTGCTGCGGGCGCCACAGACGTTTCGCTGCTTGACCTGACCACCATTCGCACCCTGTATTACATCCGCATGGCGTGCCGTGACCGTATTCGCCTGCGCTTCCCGCGCTCCAAACTTTCGAAGAAAACCCCTGCGGCGGTACGCGGCGAGCTGCTGGACGTGCTGCTCAAGGCGCAGGAGCTGGAGATCGTCGAAGAGGTCGAGGCCAACGCGGCCGGGCTGGTGGTCGAGCGTTCTACCCAGGACGCAAACCGCCTTAACAGTTCCATTCCGGCCGATGTTGTCAACGGCCTACACGTGTTCGCCGGTCGTATTGACCTGCTCCTGTAAGAGGTGATTTTAGATGGCTGATAGCTATGTAGGGCAGATTGTCCTGGAGATCAACGGCACTGACTATGAGGTGACCAGCGTTGAGCCGAGTCTCAAAACCGGTCGCAAGGTGGTCAAGACCATGAACCGTACCGGCCGACCTTTGGGCACGGCAAATGGCATTGAGGAACACGAGCTGAAAATCTCGGTACCCATTCCGAAAACCGGTGAGCCGGATTGGCGTGCCCTGATGGACGCCAAGCTGACCATCTATCCGCAGGACGGTGGAAGCAAGCGTCAGACCTGGACGGGCTGTTCCCTGATGGAAATGGGCAGCAAATACCAGGTAGAGGGTGAAGCCACCCGTGACCTGACCATCGCTGCTCTCAACTACTACACGGAATAACGTTATGACCGAACAAGTGGATAAAAAGTGGGACGGTTTAACCATCACCCGCGACCTGGCCGTCGGTGTTTACTTCGCAGGAACACGGCATAAGCGCTTCACTCTGCGCGCTCCCGTAGCGGGTGATTTGATCGGTGCCCATGAGACGTATCCAGGTGCGCCGTGGCATCTCACAACCATTGAAGTTTTCCGTCGCCAATTGCTTTCGATTGGGGACATTCCAGCCGAGAACTTGACCACTGAATTGCTCCGCGAGTCATTGCTGGAAAGCGACTTGGCCATCATCGCCGACGCCGATGCTGAACTGGAAAAAAAGCTCGCGCCGCTGAGCGCGGCAACGCTGACTGGCGACGAATCGAACACGCCTTCGTCCGGCACGGCTACCGGCTAGAAGAGCTGCGCCAGATGACCAGGGCCGAGATCGATGCTCGTATTGATCTGATCATTGGCAAGGTCAAAGGCACACGCTATGTCAGTCAGCGCCAGCGCAAGGCGTTGCCTAAACCCAGATGACAGGCTCGACACCGGGCCTTTCTTGTCCCTGTAAGTCCGTCTCCAGGAGTTATCCATGTCCGATCTGCGCGTCGCGCTTCGTTTCCAAGCCCATGCAGGTAACAGTCGGCGCGAGATCGAGCAGATCAACCGCGACCTGCGCAAAGCGGGTAAAGAAGGCGCTAAGTCCTTGGCTGATGAAAGCTGGAAGGCTTCCTCTGCCATCACCAAGGTCGGCCAGGTCGGGGCCAACAGCTATAAAACCATTCGTGCAGCCATGCGCGAAACCGCCGTTGCCGGTTCCAGCACTCGCATCGAGGTCAGCAAGACTTCTGTCGAACTTAAGGAGATGGCCACCGCCGCTCGCAAGGCAGCGCGTGACGCGAAAACTGAATTGGTGAGTACCGACCGACAAGGCGTGCAGCCCTTGCGTCAGAGCGTCGACAAGACAGAAGCGTCGTTCCGACGCATGGCTCAAAACAGCGGCCGCAGTCTTCGGACCTTGAAAACCATCGCTATGGGGGTACGTCAGGAGGTTGATCGCATCAAGGGCCTGGGCGGCAGTATGCAAGGTCAGCTTGCGGGGCTTGGCGTCGGCGTTGGGGTCATTGCTGGACTGAAATCCAATGCCAATTTGGAGCGTGTATTGATCCGCACAAAACAAACTGCGGGGATGACCAACGAACAAAAGGAAGAATGGCATACCGAGGGCTGGCGCATCGCTAAAACTTACGGGGCCAGTCGAGAAGACGTAGATACCGGATTCAATACATTGATCGCATCTGGCGTGAAGTACGATGCAGCAAAAAAGACTGGCGATGCGATTGGCCAAGCTAATGCTATTACTGGTGCTAACCCAGCAGTTTTAGGCGACGCAGTTGTTGCTGCGTCTGCTGCATTTAACATTGACTTGAATAAAGAAGGTGCCGCGCTTGATCTTCTGCAAAAAATGACAGTTGCGGGAAGGCTTGGTAATGCTGAGCTTGAAAACTTGTCTGGCCTGTTTCCAAAAATCGGTGGCGCCGCAGCGGCTGCGGGCATGTCGATTGAGCAAGCATTAGCATTCACCGAATCTTTATCCAAGGTGGAGTTACAGCCCGAAAGACTTGGCACGCTAGCTGAGTCGACGCTGCGCGTATTCAGCACTAAAGAGTATAGAGAGCAAGTTACCAAGCAAACTGGCGTCAAATTTTTCAATAAAGATAAAAGCTCACGTAACCCGGAAGAAATTTTCAGCGAAATAAAGCGTAAGTATGAAGCAATGAAAAATGATGAGCAGCGCGCCAAGTTCATGGGCATTGTTTTCAAGGGCATGGACCAGGACACCGTGCGTGGCTGGCGCAGCATGCTAACTGGCGACCGGCTGAATGACTTAAAGTCGGGTGCTAAAACGCTGGGTAATGCTGAACCTATTTACAGCAAAGACTTGAAAGAAAACACCGAAAGCACAAGTGGTACTGCCGCACGCATGAAGGCAACACTGGCTGAGGCCATGGACCGTATGGCAACTCCGTTGAATAAAGGCCTTGCCGATATGGGCTCTTACTTGTTGGACGACCTGAACTTGTCGGGCACGCAGATGCTGGCCGGTGGCGCTGCTCTCGGTGTCGGTGGTTACTATGCCGCTCGCGGAGCCAAATCTGGCGCAGGTGCATTGATCAACAAGTTCATGGGCGGCCCTGAGACTTTGAAGAACATCGCCGTGGGCAAGGTGCTGGAAGAGGCAACAGGCGTGACATCAGTGTTCGTCACCAATTGGCCTGGTGGTGCCGTTCTTAGTGGTGGCGGGCCAGATCTGCCAAATGGTTCTGGCCCGGACAAGGCCAAGGGTAAGCCGGGCGGATTTATCGCGCCGTGGTTGGCTCCGTTGGCACTCGGTGCTAGTGCAACTCAATTAGGTGGGGACAGCGCAAGTACTGATGCAGGCAGGCTGCGTGATGCTCAACGCAGCAAACTGCTCGACGACGATCAGCGTACTTACCAAACATCCTTCTACCGTAATCGCATGGCCCTGGCCGACAAGAACCCCGACCAGTCATCTGATTGGCTGTCCACCGAGGCGCAGCGCCTGGCGCACCATGAAACCGGCCTTACGGCTGCGGGCCTGCCTATCGATGGCGCAAATACCTGGGCGCAGGGCATCTCCAATCGCGCCCTGGCTGCGGGTGCCGACACCTTCACCGCACAACAACGCCTGCGGGACATGATGTCGCAATCTGGAACAGCGCAGCCATCGACCTGGTTAGCTTCCCAGGCACAGCGCCTGGCTAATCCACTATCAGCGGCCACCACTCCGGGTTTTCCTGGCATTGCGGGCAACACTCCCGCACCAGGTGCAATCGGTGCCAATCCTGCCGCGCAAGCCGCTGAGGATCGCCTCCGTTCGTTGCTCGCCCAGCCCCTGGTAATCGAAGTGCGTACTGACTCGCGGATGATCCAGGCCGAGGTCGAACGCCGAACTGACATTCAAATGAGGCGCGGCGGATGAGCTGGGCAGAGAACTTGCTGGATGCTTCTTTCCGTGGCGTCCCGCTCCAGGTCGAAAGCGAAAGCCTGCAATGGCAGCGCGCTTTGTCTGAGCATGGAACGCCTTTCAAGGATGGCGACCGGGTCAAAGACCTGGGCCGTGGCGCCCGACGCATTCCCATGCAAGTGGTGGTGTTCGGCGTCAACTATGAAATCGAACTCCAGAACATTCTCCGTACCCTGAATACACCAGGTACAGGCGAACTGATCCACCCGATCTACGGCAGCATGAATGTCGTCAGTAGTACCGGCGAGGCCAAGCACCACGCCGAGCGGCCGGACTATGCCGAGATCAGCGTCGTGTTTGTGGAGGACACGCCCGACGCACCTTTCTTTGAGCGGCAGTTTGAGTTCGTCGATATCGGCGTATTGGGGCTGGAAGATGAATACACCTGGCAGGACGGCATCTTTGATCTGTTCGGCCGCATTGACTCCCTGGTCAGCGAGATTCAATCGTGGATAGGCGGGGGCTGGGTCGGCCTGCTCGAAAAGGCCTTGGGCCTGCCGGGTATTGGCCTGCGCCTGCAACAACTGCGCTCGCAGATCCTCGGCGTGGTGTCCGGCGTTGGGTCGATGGCTAAGCGACCGTCAGGGGCGTTTGATCCCTTGGTCGACCTGATGCGCACGCCCTCTGAGATTCGAAGCGCCATCCAAGGCAGCACGCCCAGTTCGTCGACGGCGCTACTCGCTCGTACCGGCGTGCCCGCAGCCTTGCCAGGCAATGCCAGCCTGACAGCGGATGCGGCGCGTGCAGGGGCGGGCTTTTTGATCGGTGCGCGCCAGGGCGTGGCGCCTACCGTCGGCCCGCTGACTGAGGGCGCACCGACTATTCCGGGTAACGTCCTGGTGCTGCTGCCCGATGGAATGCCAGACGATCCGGTGATCGCTAACGGTTTCGCCCTGGTTGTCCTGGTCATCACCGAACTGGCGTTGGCCCACGCCCAGGCGGTAGCTACCGTCATCGAGGACGAAGCCGACACGCCGACCTTGAGCCCGCTGGAGTTGGAGGGCCTGGTTAACCTGGTGCGCTCCCTGGTGCAGTCGTCCATCTTGCTGCAACGTCACCTATACGACGTGGAAACCGCCCGGCCGATCATTGAGGCTTTACGCAACGTCGCCGCATTGATTCAGGCCCGCGCCCGTCAGGTGATTTTGCAAAGTCCGCCAATGCTGGAGCGCGTGGTTGAAACCCCGGCGAGCCTACGTCTTTTGGCTCACCGCTGGTATGGCGACCATACCCGTGCTGTCGAGCTGATCCGCCTGAATCCCGACCTGAAAACCCCGCACAACATTCAAGCCGGTGAGGTGCTACGTGCCTACGCCAAGTAACGTCCTGGACGAATCCATACGCCTTTCCATTGGTGGCCTGTCGCATGAAGAATGGGACGGCTGGTCAGTTGAGTCGGACCTGCTGACCGCCGCTGATGGTTTCGAACTGGAGCTGTACACCAAGGACGCCACCCGCTTGCCCAGTGTGCTGGCCGAGGGCGCGCCGTGCTCGCTGACCTTGGGTAAGGATCGCGTCTTGACCGGCCAGGTCGACGAGTTCGAACATGACATCTCCCGTCAGGGTATCTCTATGCGCATCACCGGCCGAGACCGTGCGGCGCCCCTGGTCGACTGTTCCGCGCCGTTCGTTTCGATGCGGGAAGCCACGTTGGCGCAGATCTTGGATCAGGTCGTAAAGCCGCTGGGCATCACTCAAATAGAAATCCGCGCAGCCCAGGCCAAGACCAGGCGCCGTGTGCAGGTCGAGCCAGGTCAAAGCGCATGGGAGGCATTGCTCCAGGTCGCCGAGGCCAACGGCCTGTGGCCGTGGGTCGAGCCTGATGGCCGACTGATCATTGGCGGGCCGGACTACAACGCCGCGCCAGTCGGCACGCTGATCATGCGGGAAGACGGCGTCGGCAATAACATCCAACGCCTCAGCGTGCGGCGTTCTATCGCCAATCGCTACAGCCAGATCACCGTCTTGGGCCAGCACGGCCAGTACGACAATGACGGCCTGGACAGCAAGCGCGCCCACCTGCGTTCGGTCATCCAGGACGAAACTCTGGCCCGTCGCGGGATCTTCCGGCCGAAGGTGATTATCGACAGCTCCAGCGAGAACCAGGACATGGCTACCACCCGTGCCCGCAAGCTTCTGGCCGATAGTCGTTTGGAGGGTTTCGAGATCCGCGCTGTGGTCATGGGCCACCGTGCTGATAACGGTGAGGTCTGGAGTCCAGGTCAGCGCATCATCGTGCGTAGCGAGCCCCATGGGCTCGACGCAACGTATTTCCTGATGGCCCGCACCTTGCGCCTGACCCGTGGCGAAGGGCCTATCACTGAGCTGCGATTGCGCGAAGACAAGATGTGGGTGCTGGACAGCAACCCCACCAAAAAGCGCAAGGGCAAGAGTAAGAAAGGTAACCCCGACGCGGCATTAATCGAAATTATCAAGGGGGCATGATGAGCAATATGGCGCGCCTGGTGCGCGATCAGGTCAGTCGGGTGATGAGCAACGTACGCCAGGCGTTTCGGGGTACGGCGGCACGTAATACCCATGGCACGTTGATTGGCATCGAAATGGAAGGGCTTGCGGGTGAGTCCGTTTCAGGGGAGCTGATGCAGCACTATGGATTCAGTTCGGCGCCGTTGCCTGGTGCTGAATTTATCGCGATTCCTGTAGGCGGTAACAGCAAGCACACGGTCGTCGTAGCCAGCGAGGATGGGCGTTATCGGGTCGTGGTCAAGGATGGCGAAGTGGCTTTGTATACCGATGAAGGCGACTACATCCACATGAAGCGCGGCCGGTTGATTGAGATTGAAACCGACACTTTGGTGGTGAAGGCCAAGACCAAGGTTCGTTTTGAAACGCCCCTGGTCGAAATGAGCGGGGATGCAAAGGCTGATGGCGAGATCACCGACCATACCCGAAGCATGCAGCAAGATCGCGATCTGTATAACGCGCACGGCCACCCAGATGGACCGCCGCCAGATCCGCCTCAATAGGCCTAGTTTGCTCGGATGTAAATATTCTTAAACCCCGCTGATACTCAGCCGGGCGAGCCTGCGCGTCAGTATGCCAACCTATGGACGCAGGCATAAACCCAACCACTGGCGACTTGACGGGCCAGCGTATCAATACGCTGGGCAACGCCGTTTACATCCGCCTCATGACACCCCTCGGCACCTGGTGGAAAGACACCACCGTGGGCTCCCGCCTGCATGAGCTAAAACGCTCCAAAGACGTCGCACGGGTTAGCAAAAACGCCAAGCAGTACGCCGCTGATGCTCTCAAGCCATTACTTGAAGACGGTCGCGCCGAAACCATAACTGTCAGCGCCGAGCAGCCCCACAACGGCTGGCTCTATCTTCACATCGAAATTATCGACGCTACCGGCAATCCGCAGGTATTTCGCCACCCTGTAAGAGTGATTTGACATGGCCTACACCGGTCGATCCCTGGACGCCATTTTGCGGGACATCCTGCGCGATATTCGCAACCTTCAAGCCGAGGCCGATATCGGCCCGGACAGCGATAACTATGTACGATCAGCCGCTGTGGCGTCGGCAATCGAGGGCCTGTATCAAAAGCTGGCCTGGCTCTATCGGCAGATATTCCCGGACACCGCAGATGAAGAGGAACTGATTCACTCGGCCGGGCTTCGTGGTGTCTTCCGTAAAGACCCCGTTGCGGCAACTGGTTCCGTAGCTTTAAAGGGTACGCCCGGTGTCGAACTGCTGATCGGCGCCACCTTGAGGCACGTTGTCACGGGCGAACTGTTCACAGCTAAAACTGGCGCGAAGATTGGCACCGACAGCACCGCCGTGGTCCTGGTCGAAGCTCAGACCGTCGGTGTAGCTCTCAACGGCCTGACCGGCGCTCTGGTCCTCACCAGTCCGCCCCTGGGGATGGACTCGGCAGCAACATTCGTGGGCAAGACCACGGGCGGCGAAGATGAGGAAAAAATCGAATCCCTCTTGGCGCGCTACCTCGACATTCTCCGGTCACCCCCGGCCGGTGGTGCCGATTATGACTACCGCCGTTGGGCGCTGGAGGTCGAGGGTGTTGCCGATGCCAAGGTTATCCCTAAGCGCCGTGGTGGCGGAACTGTCGATGTCGTCATCACCGCCAGCACCGGTACGCCTTCCGCCGAGGTAATTGCGGCCTGCCTGGCACATATCCAAAGCCTGTGTTCTGTCATCGTCGATGTATGGGTCTACGCACCGACGATTCGCACCGTCGATTCCACCGCCAGAATTGAACTGGCCCCCGACTTCACCATGGCCGACGTGCAGGCTGCCGCGCAGAAGGCTTACAACGTCCTCTTGGGTGCTTTAAAACCGGGTGAGTCCCTCAAGAGATCCCAAATTGAGGCAATGATCAACAACTTGGCGGGCGTTCTGGATAGGTCTGTTACTACACCGACCGGTAACGTCCAGGCATCTTATGATCCAAAAATCATTGGTTGGATTCGGCCAGGGACCATCACTTTGGGGCTGATGGAATGACCACACTCGCTGATCAGCTCCGGCTACTCCTACCGCCTGTTTCCTATGATGGCTCGGCACCTTATCTGTCAGCCACCATCGAAGCCGAAGCCAATGCGATGGACTTGGCAGACACCCAGGCAAGCATGGTCTACAACGCCATATTCCCAGACTCCGGCGAGGGCCTGACTGACTGGGAGCGCGTACTCGCGCTGCCTGATCCCTGTCTGGTTGGCCAGGCTCAAACTGTCGGCCAGCGCGTACAGGCTGTTGTCAGCAAATTGCAAGGTCGTGCAGGTCAAAGCAAACCCTTCTTTATAGCCCTGGCAAAGTCCATGGGCTACGACATCACCATCACCACATTCCGACCAGCACGTGCAGGAATTGCGCGGGCTGGCGACCCCATAAATGGGGGCGACTGGAATTTCACCTGGCGGGTTAACGCACCGAACGTAACCGTCAGCCATGCCAGGGCAGGTGCTACTGGCGCTGGCGATCCTTTATCCGCCTGGGGCAATCGAGCCCTTGAGTGTCGGCTGGGGCAAATGAAGCCCGCAGAATCTATTTTGCTGTTCGGTTACGGAGACAACTAATGCAGAAGATCAGCGACAGCACCAACACGGCAAACGCCGCTGGTGAGTTCACCGAGGGCAATCCAGGGGCGGGCGTCGATGCGACGTTGCTTAAGGCTGCTTGGCTTAATGCCGTCCAGCGCGAACTGGTGCACTTGGCAATGGGAGCGGGCGCGCCCCTCGACTCAGCTGACGATTATCAGATATTGAACGCGGTCAAGGCTGTTGCTCAGGCAAAAGCGGCTGCGGCTGCGGCAGGGAAAGCCGATAAAGGAACATCTTTAGCTGATTACGATATTGCTATTGCCAGTCAGGCGGAAGCCGAGGCAGGGACTGATAACTCAAAGGCATCTACATCGTTGCGGGTTGCGCAGTACGTGACCAAGGTACTGAAAGGCTTTCAGGCATCGCTGGGCTTCGCGCCCGTGCAGCAAGGGGGCGGTATTGGGCAAACCTCTGGCACAGCAAATAAAGTCGTAATTGGTTGGTCGCCGGAGGGGCGTCTCAAAGTCACGGTCGATAGTTCGGATCTAGGGTATGTGGCGTTCACATCCAATCTGCAAGCCTTGGTCGATCAGATCGTTGCCGACCCTCCCGCTAACCTTGATACGCTGGAAAAGCTGGCGTATGCGGTGGGCAATGACGCGAACTTTGCGCAAAATCTCAATGTAAAGCTCAGCAATAAAGCCGATACAGCATCCAGCCTGACTGGCTATGGAATTGCTATTGCCAGTCAGGCGGAAGCCGAGGCAGGGACTGATAACTCAAAGGCATCTACATCGTTGCGGGTTGCGCAGTACGTGACCAAGGTACTGAAAGGCTTTCAGGCATCGCTGGGCTTTGTGCCTGTGCAGCAAGGCGGCGGCATTGGGCAAACCGGTACGACTGAAAATAAAATATTCCTTGGGTTCGGCACTAACAGCAGATTAAAGGCGACTGTAGACAATACGGATTTAGGTAGCCTCATTACTGATAAAGACACGGCGCAAGAGGGCGTGGCCGGCATTATCAGATTGGCGACGCTCGCCGCCACACAGCAGGGCTCAGACACCCTTTCTGCGGTAACACCTAAGAACCTTCGGCTAGGCTTCTTCGTCAGCCTGGGCGCGACGGGTTACATCGTTTTTCCAACTTGGATGGGGAGCTTTATGTTCCAGTGGGGTCGGTACTCATTGACTGCAAATTCAGGGGCTCAAGTTGCCGTTAACTTCCCAATTCCGTTCGGGACGGTACTACACGCTTGGACAGGGGTTGATGGCGCAGCAAACGACCAGATCGGCACTCAGGGGATTACAAGTACCGCAATGATTGTTGGCAAGGGGTCTGCGGATAGCGCGCCTAGGACGGGCTCATGGTTCGCGATTGGAGGGGCATTTTGATGGCTGATAAATATGCGACATTTAAACCCGATGGGACATTGGACCTGCGTCTGATCAAAGGTCTGCATACCCTTCCAAAGGGTGCGGTGAGCGTTGATGAGGAGCTATGGGTCCGTTTGATCCAGGAAACTGATGGTATCTGGACCCTAGGCAAGGACGGGGGTATTTCGAAAGTCGAGCCCGCACCGCCTACGCAAGAAGAAATCGCCCGACAGTTGACACTTACCATCGCAAATACTCGCTATGAACGTGAAATCGGCGGGATCGTTGTCCAGGGCATGTCTATCGCCACGGACGACCGCAGCAAGGCTTTAATTGCTTCGGCCGCCTTGCAGGGGATGCGCAATCCCGAGCATGTCTTGAAATGGAAGACGTCCGATGGGTTTGTGGAAATCTCCGGCTCTCAACTGCTTGCTGTGGCAGACGCTGTAAATGAGCATGTCCAAGCGTGCTTTGAGCGTGAACATGAGCTACTCAATGCGCTGAATGCTGGAGAGTTTACCGAGATGATGCTTGGCGAAGGGTGGCCCCAATACGCTGAAAGCCCCCGGTGACTGCTTGCGCCGGAGGGCGGCCGCATAGGGTGCCAAACAAAGCGCTAATTAATTAAGCCACCTGTATTATTACTTGTGCCAATTATCCCGTTAGGCGGTGCCAAAACCGGCGCTCGCTTACACTTCGCATCGTGGTTACCGTCCACGGCTATAACTTGCAAGCCACTACATTGGCTACGGCGTTGATCAGTTTGGTTTATGGCGCTTGCGCACCAGCTTCATCACCACCACAAAAAACACCGGCACAAACACCACCGCCAATGTCGCCGTGATCATCCCGCCAATCACACCGGTACCAATCGCCTGTTGGCTGGCCGAGCTGGCCCCGGTGGCAATTGCCAAGGGCACCACGCCGAGGATGAACGCCAGGGACGTCATGATGATCGGCCGCAATCGCAACCGCGCCGCCTTCAAGGTGGCGTCGATCAAGTCTTCGCCCTGGTCATACAGGTCCTTGGCGAACTCGATGATCAGGATCGCGTTCTTCGCCGACAGGCCGATGATGGTGATCAAGCCGACCTTGAAGAACACGTCGTTGGGCATCCCGCGCAAGCTCACGGCCAACACCGCACCGAGCACGCCCAGCGGCACCACCAGCAACACTGAGGTAGGGATCGACCAGCTTTCATACAGCGCGGCCAGGCACAGGAACACGATCAGCAACGACAGGCCCAACAGCAGCGGTGCCTGGGAGCCGGACAAGCGTTCCTGCAATGACAACCCCGTCCATTCCTGGCCCAGCCCGGCAGGCAGTTGGCTGACCAAACGCTGGATTTCGTTCATGGCCTCGCCCGTGCTGTGCCCCGGCGCCGCTTCACCGCTGATGGCGATGGCCGGGTAGCCGTTGTAACGGGTCAACTGCGTCGGGCCCTGGGTCCACTTGGCTTGGACGAAGGCTGACAGCGGCACCATCTTCCCGGCGTTGTTGCGCACGTGGATCTTCATCAGGTCGGCCACCTGGCTGCGCTGGTCGCCTTCGGCCTGCACCACCACGCGCTGCATACGGCCCTGGTTGGGGAAGTCGTTGATGTACGCCGAGCCGATCGCCGAGGACAGCACGTTGCCTACGTCGGCAAACGACACACCCAGGGCATTAGCCTGCTTGCGGTCCACTTCCAGCTGCACTTGCGGTGCTTCGGCCAGGGCGCTTTCGCGCACGTTGGCCAGGATCGGGCTTTTCGCCGCAGCGTCCAGCAATTCGGTACGGGCGGCCATCAACCCGACATGGCCGACGCCACCGCGGTCCTGCAAGCGGAACTCGAAACCGCTGGACGTGCCCAGGCCGTCTACCGGTGGCGGCAGAACGGCGTAGGCAATCGCGTCCTTGAGTTCGCTGAAGGCCATGTTGGCGCGATCGGCAATCGAGGCAGCCGAGTCATCACTGCCACGTTCCGACCAATCCTTGAGCGTGGTAAACGCCAGCGCCGCGTTTTGCCCGGAACCGGAAAAGCTGAAACCCATGATCATGGTGGTATCACCCACCCCAGGCTCGCCTGCGTTATGCGCCTCGATCTGTTCGGCCACCTGCACCGTACGGTTCTTGCTGGCGCCCGGCGGCAACTGGATATCCGTGATGGTGTAACCCTGGTCTTCCACCGGCAGGAACGAGGAGGGCAGGCGGCTGAACAACAGTCCCATGCCCACTATTAATACCAGGTAGATCAGCAAGTAGCGGCCGCTGCGCTTGAGGGCATAGGCCACCCAACCTTCGTAGCGGTTGGTGAGTTGGTCAAAGCGCTGGTTGAACCAGCCGAAGAACCCGCCCTTGGCATGGTGCTCGCCCTTGGCAATCGGCTTGAGCAAGGTGGCGCACAGGGCCGGGGTCAAGGTCAGGGCCAGGAACGCCGAGAACAGGATCGAGGTGGCCATCGACAGCGAGAACTGTTGGTAGATCACCCCCACCGAGCCGGGCATGAAGGCCATCGGCAGGAACACCGCCACCAGCACCAGGGTGATACCGATGATGGCCCCGGTGATCTGGCCCATGGCTTTCTTCGTCGCGTCCTTGGGCGACAGGCCCTCGGTGGCCATGATCCGCTCGACGTTTTCCACCACCACGATGGCATCGTCCACCAGGATACCGATCGCCAGCACCATGCCGAACATGGTCAGCACGTTGATCGAGAAACCCAGCAGCAACATGGTGGCGAAGGTGCCCATCAGCGCGATCGGCACCACCAGCGTAGGAATCAAGGTGTAGCGCACGTTCTGCAGGAACAGGAACATCACCGCGAACACCAGCGCCATCGCCTCCAGCAAGGTGTAGACCACCTTGGTGATCGAGACCTTGACGAAGGGCGAGGTGTCGTAGGGAATCTTGTATTCCACATTGGCGGGGAAGTAGCGCGACAACTCGTCCATTTTCGCCCGCACCAGCGTTGCGGTGCTCAAGGCATTAGCGCCGGGCGACAGTTGCACGCTGACGGCGGTGGACGGCTTGCCGTTCAGGCGGGTGGAGAACTGGTACTCCTGGCTGCCGACTTCCACCCGCGCCACATCGCCGATGCGCACGGTGGAGCCGTCGGGGTTGGCTTTGAGCACGATGTCGGCGAATTCGGCCGGGGTGGAGAGTTGCCCCTTGACCAGCACCGCTGCGGTGATTTCCTGGGTGTGGGTACCCGGCAGGTCACCGATGCTGCCCGCAGAGACCTGGGCGTTCTGGGCGCTGATCGCGGCGTTGACGTCGGCCGGCGTGAGGTTGAAACCGATCAGCTTCTGCGGGTCAATCCAGATACGCATGGCGCGTTCGGCCCCGTACAACTGGGCCTTGCCGACGCCGTCCAGGCGCTTGAGCTCGTTCATCACGTTGCGCGCCAGGTAATCGCTGAGCGCCACGTCGTCGAGCTTGCCGTCGTTGGAGGTCAGGGTGACCAGCAGCAGGAAGCCGGCGGAGACTTTCTCCACCTGCAAGCCCTGCTGGGTCACCGCTTGCGGCAGGCGCGGCTCCACGGCCTTGAGGCGGTTTTGCACATCCACCTGGGCCATTTCCGGGTTGGTACCCGGCTGGAACGTGGCGGTAATGGTCGCCGAGCCCAGGCTGCTCTGGGATTCGAAATACAGCAGGTGATCGGCGCCGTTGAGCTCCTGCTCGATCAGGCTGACCACGCTCTCATCCAGGGTCTGGGCCGAGGCGCCGGGGTACACCGCGTAGATTTCCACCTTGGGCGGCGCGACGTTGGGGTACTGGGCCACCGGCAACTGCGGGATGGCCAGCGCACCGGCCAGCAAGATGAACAAAGCCACCACCCAGGCGAAGATCGGGCGGTCAATAAAGAACTGCGGCATGACGGGTTATTCCTTTACGAGCGGGCTGTCGTCCACTTCAACTTTTTCACCGGGGCGCGCATGTTGCAGGCCCTCGACGATGATGCGGTCGCCGGGCTTGAGGCCACTGGTGACGATCCAGCGATTGTCGACCACCGCGCCCAGTTCCACCGGTTGCTGGCTGACGGTCTGCTCGGCATCCAGCAGCAACACCATCGGGATACCGGCGCTGTCACGGGTAATGGCGCGTTGCGGCACGCTGAGGCCTTGCTTGTCGACGGCCTGTTCGACACGCACCCGCACAAAGCTGCCCGGCAGCAGGTCGAGGTCCGGGTTGGGGAACTCGCTGCGCAGGATGATCTGCCCGGTGCCCGGGTCGACGCTGATGTCGGCAAACAGCAATTTTCCCGGCAATGGGTACTGGCTGCCGTCGTCCTGGATCAAGGTGGCCTTGGCCTGGTCCTGGCCGACCTGCTTCAGGCTGCCGGCACGAAACGCACGGCGTAGGTCGTTCAGCTCACGGGTAGATTGAGTCAGGTCGGCGTGGATCGGGTCCAGTTGCTGAATAATCGCCAGCGGCGTGGCTTCGTTCTGGCCGACCAGCGCGCCTTCGGTCACCAGGGCGCGGCCGATGCGCCCGGAAATCGGTGCGGTTACGGTGGCATAGCCCAAATTCAGCTTGGCACGCTCGACGGCGGCTTTGTTGGCGGCGACTTCGGCGTTGGTTTGGCGCAAGGCGGCGCGGGCGTTGTCGTATTCCTGGCCGCTGATGGCGTTGCCTTCCACCAGTTGGCTGTAGCGCTGTTCTTGCAGGCGCGCCTGGAACGCATTGGCCTCGGCCTTGCTCAGGTTGGCCTGGGCACTGTCCAGGTCGGCCTTGAACGGCGCCGGGTCAATACGGAACAACACGTCGCCTTGCTTGACGTCGTGGCCTTCGTTAAACACCCGCTGCATGACCACCCCGGCGACCCGCGCGCGGACTTCGGCGATACGCGGTGCGGCGATGCGCCCGCTCAGTTCGCTGGTAATAGAGAGGGGTTTGGCCTGCAGGGTTTCGATCCGCACTTTGGCCAGGGGCATTTGTGGCGCCTCGTCTGCCGACTGACCACACGCGCTCAGCGCCAGTGTGAGGGCCAACAGGCAAAACGGCGCAAATAGATTCTTCGACATGCTCTTATCCCAATATTGACTGGCGCATCCTAGGGACACCTGCGCCGTGGTGCTGTGAAGCTGTGTAGCGGGTCTGTGAAGAAGTGTAAGGTACGGCGCGCAGGGCGCCGGGGGCGTATATCCTTGCACAATCCTGCAACACACCAACAAACCGCATTATTTGGAAACACCATGCCCAACATCCTCCTGGTGGAAGACGACGCCGCACTCTCCGAGCTGATTGCCAGCTACCTGGAACGCAATGGCTACCACGTCAGCGTGCTCAGCCGTGGCGACCATGTCCGTGAACGCGCACGCCTGAACCCACCGGACCTGGTGATCCTCGACCTGATGCTGCCAGGCCTCGACGGCCTGCAGGTGTGCCGCTTGCTGCGCGCCGATTCGGCGGGCCTGCCGATCCTGATGCTGACCGCCCGCGATGACAGCCACGACCAGGTACTGGGCCTGGAAATGGGCGCCGACGATTATGTGACCAAACCCTGTGAGCCTCGCGTATTGCTGGCCCGGGTGCGCACATTGCTGCGTCGCAGTAGCCTGTCCGAGCCCCAGGTGGCCAGCGACCAGATCGTCATGGGCAACCTCTGCATCGATTTGTCCGAGCGCACCGTGACCTGGCGCGAGCAGGCGGTGGAGCTGTCCAGCGGTGAGTACAACCTGCTGGTGGTGCTGGCCCGGCATGCCGGCGAAGTGCTCAGCCGCGATCAGATCCTGCAACGCCTGCGCGGTATCGAGTTCAACGGCACCGACCGTTCGGTGGACGTGGCCATCTCCAAGCTGCGGCGCAAGTTCGACGACCATGCGGGCGAGGCGCGCAAGATCAAGACGGTGTGGGGCAAGGGGTATCTGTTCAGCCGTTCCGAGTGGGAATGCTGAAGCATGTTTCGCGTACTGCTGCGCCTCTACCTGATCACCATCGTCACTTACAGTGCGGCTATTTACCTGATTCCCAAGCTGGTGATCCAGCTGTTCGAACACCGCTACATGGACTACAACATCGAACAGTCCCGTGGCCTGCAAAAGCTCATGGTCAAGCAGTACCAGCGGGCGCCGGTGGAGCGCTGGTCCCAGGTGACCGACCAGTTGAGCCATGATTTTGCGCCGTTGAAGGTGCAGCTGTTGCTGCGCCAGGACGCCCGCTATACCCCTGAGGAAGAACAGCTACTGGAGCAAGGCAAGCCAGTGATCCGCCTGGGCGAGTGGGGCTGGATGGAAGAAATCAGTTCGCCGATCAACCAGCAGTTCGCAGTCAAGTTGACCGTGCCGCCAGACCCGCTGGACATGAACCTGCTGTACTGGTCGATGAACGTGCTGGTCGGCGCCGCCTTGCTGGCGTGCCTGCTGGTGTGGCTGCGTCCGCACTGGCGTGACCTGGAGCGCCTGAAAAGTACCGCCGCGCTATTGGGCAAGGGCCATCTGGAGGCGCGTACGGGGCTCGCACCCAGCTCCAGCATCGGTGGCCTGGCGGCGGTGTTCGACACCATGGCCGACGATATCGAGCGCCTCTTGAACCAGCAGCGCGACTTGCTCAATGCGGTCTCCCATGAACTGCGCACGCCGCTCACCCGCCTGGATTTCGGCCTGGCCCTGGCGCTTTCCGAAGACATGCCCGCGGCCAGCCGCGAGCGCTTGCAAAGCCTGGTGGCGCATATTCGGGAGCTGGATGAACTGGTGCTGGAATTGCTGTCTTACAGCCGCCTGCAAAACCCGGCGCAGTTGCCGGAGCGGGTAGAGGTGGCGCTCGATGAGTTTATCGACAGCGTGTTGGGCAGCGTCGACGATGAGCTGGAAAACCCCGACATCGTCATCGATGTGGTGCTCGATTGCGCCGTGGAGCGCTTCAGCCTTGACCCGCGCCTTACCGCCCGAGCCTTGCAGAACCTGCTGCGCAACGCGACGCGCTACTGCGACAAGCGCATCCAGGTGGGCGTGCGTGTATGCCCCAAAGGCTGTGAAATCTGGGTGGACGACGATGGCATCGGCATACCGGCGGACCAGCGTGAGCGCATCTTCGAGCCGTTCTACCGTCTGGACCGCAGCCGCGACCGCGCCACCGGCGGCTTTGGCCTGGGCCTGGCGATCAGCCGGCGTGCCCTGGAAGCCCAGGGCGGCACCTTGACGGCCCTGGCGTCACCCCTGGGCGGGGCGCGGTTTCGTGTGTGGCTGCCTAACCTTTCGTGATCAAAGCACTTTGACTGCACGGCCAATCCCGTGGATCGGCCCGGTGGGTTTGCCAGTGGGCGAGCCATTGGGCCCTTCCAGCGTCAGTTCAAACAACTGGTTCGGCGCCAGCGGCGGCAGCTTGTCCAGGGGTATCGACAAGGTCTGCCCCGGTTTTACCAGCCCCAAGGAGACGGGACCCTGCCAGCCATCGCCCTTGGTCCAGAACTCCAGGGCTTTGTCAGCAGGAATCTCCATCACCCCCAGTGGGATCAACTGAATCTGCTGATTATCACTGGCCTGTACCACCCAGCCCGGGGCCTGGCTTTGTGGCGCCATCAGCACCACCACGAAGCTGGGTGCGGGGATGGGCGGGCGCGTCAGTAACAAAGCCGCCAGCACCACGCTTGCCATCAGCCCCGCGGCAGAAAGCCCGCGCCAGAACGCCAGCAGGTTCCACCACGGCACGCTCGTTTCGGGGGCTTTGATGCGGCGTTCAATGCGCCGCCACAGCTGTGCCGAAGGCGGTACCGGTTGCGCCAGCGCCACCAGAGGCAACAAGCGCTGCTCCCAGGCATCCACCGCTGCGCGCAGCGCCGCATCATGGGCCAGGCGTTGTTGCACCTGCGCGCGCTGTTCGGCGGGCAGGGTCCCCAGCACGTATTCGCTGGCCAGTTCATCCAGGCTGTCGTTCATGCCATGCACTCGCGCAAGGCGGTGAGGCTGCGTTTGATCCAGGCTTTGACTGTGCCTAATGGGGTACTGAGCTTTTGCGCGATTTCGCTGTGGGAGTAACCGTCCACATAGGCGTGCAGGATGCAGGTGCGGCGTGTCGGGTCGAGCCGTTCCAGGCATTGGTGGATCTGCCCGGAGCGTGCGGCAAACTCGATAGCCTGGGCAGGCTCTGCCAGCGGTTCGTACTGATCGTCCAGCGGCACGTCACGTCCGGCGCTGCGTACCACGTCCAGGGCCAGGTGGCGGGTCACGCTGAACACCCAACCCCGTGCGGAGCCTCGCAGGGGGTCGAAACTGCGCGCGCCATGCCAGATCTTGATAAAGGCGTCATGCACAATGTCCTCGGCCAGGGCCTTGTTGCGGGTAATGCGCAATGCCACACCGAGCAAGCGGCTGCTGTCCTGCTCATAGAGCTGGTGCAGGGCGCGTTGATCGCCGCGGGCGCAGGCTAACAGGCACACTTCATAATCAAAGATGATTTCAGCCAAACCAGAATTCCTGCCACTGAGGAGACGTCTACGCGTGGTAGGCGCGAGGTTGCTCGCGCCTACCTGGCCAGCGTAGCTGAGTTTGCTCAGTTGGCGGCCCAGAAGAGGTAATCCGCTTGGTATTTCACCACTTCCTTGGCGCCTTTGTTCGCCGTGGTGCAGGGCGTAGCGGGAGCGACGCCGCCTTTGAGCGCAACCCGCTGGATATAGGTCACGCCGCTCATCGCACCCTTGCCCTCGGCCGGGTTGGCCTTGACCAGTTGATAAGGCAGGTTACCCGGGCTCGACGGTGCCACGGCCAATTGCGTGCCGGTGATGGTCGAGCCGTCCTTGGCCTGCCAGGTGGCGGGTGGGCCGAAATAGGTGCCGACCTGCTGGCCGTTACGGTCGTTCAACACAGCTTTGGGGCCGACGAAGGTCCATTCGGTCTGGCCGGCGGCGTTGGCCTTGTCGCGGCATTCATAGGTGATTTCACCGACCCCGGTGGTTTGCATCGCCAGCTTGTGGCCATCCGGCACCTTGATGCTGTCCGGCAGGCCCGCCTGGGCAAACGCCGATGGCGCGGCGATGAGCAGGCCGGTCAGGCACAGCAGTGTTTTAGCGTTCATGGTGTTTCTCCATTGGGTAGAACAGCAGGGTTACGCTGATGACTACGGCCCAGGCCCGCCCATTGGATGCAGTGCTTTGAAAAAAAAGTGAAGATTTCCAAAAAAGCATAAACTCAGATCGCATCGGTATAAGTGGTTATAAGAAAAATCGCTATCCTGCGGCCAGAAATTTATAAGGCCGCGGGTAGCTGGAATGGATGTAGGTAATATTGGTTTCGTGGTTGCCGGCCTGATCGTGGGTTTCATCGTAGGCATGACGGGGGTGGGCGGCGGTTCGCTGATGACCCCGATCCTGCTGTGGTTTGGCATCAACCCAGCCACTGCGGTGGGCACTGACCTGCTGTACGCCGCGATCACCAAGTCCGGTGGTGTGCTGGTGCACAGCAAGAACAAGAATATCGACTGGACCATCACTGGCTGGCTCACCCTGGGCAGCGTGCCGGCGGTGTTGCTGACGTTATGGTTCCTGGCCAGCCTGCACACCGACCCCAGCGCGATGAACGCGGTGATCAAGCAGGCCCTTGGCGTGGTATTGCTGCTGACGGCCCTGGCGATCCTGTTCAAGAAAAGCTTGTTGGCTTTTGCCCAACGTCATGCTGGCGATTCCTACCATCTGCGCCCGCGCAATCTGAATGTGCTCACTGTCGTGACAGGTGCGATCCTCGGCACCATGGTGGCGCTGACCTCGATCGGCGCTGGCGCTCTGGGCACGGTGGCGTTGTTTATTCTGTACCCGTTCCTGGCCACGCGGCGCCTGGTTGGCACCGAGATCGCCCATGCGGTGCCTCTGACCTTGGTGGCGGGCTTGGGCCATGCCAGCATGGGGAATATGGACTGGCATTTGCTGGGGTTTTTGCTGATGGGGTCGTTGCCGGGGATCTACGTGGGTAGCCATATGACGGGTAAGATTCCCGATGGGGTATTGCGGCCGTGCCTGGCGGTGATGTTGATGGCGGTGGGGTACAAGTTGGCGTTCTGAGTGTTCTGCTTGACACGCCCTGATCCAACTGTGGGAGCTGGCTTGCCTGCGATGACGTCCTGCCAGTCGACGCCTATCTCCCTGACACCGCACAATCCAACTGTGGGAGCGGGCTTGCTCGCGAAGGCGGCCTGACAGGCGACACAATTGGGTTGTGTATATATCCATTTCTGCGGTAACGGCCGCTTAGGGTTCCGCCCTGACGGCGGGTCACTTTGGAAAAGCCCCAAAGTAACCAAAGGGCTCATGCCCCATCACTCGGCACCTCGCTTGGGCTCGGTGTGCCCGTAATCCGCCAGTGATTTGGGGGGGCGCCGCCACGCGCCATCCATGGCGCGGGGCGGCTAAACCGGCATCCCTGCCGGTTTACCCCCCAAATCCCTGTCGGATTACGGCCAGCGTGGTTTAACGGGGCGCCTAAGATCAAGAGCAGATCAAGAGCGGCTCGCTTCGCATCGTGGGTACGTTTGGCGGCGCCGGTCGCCACTGTTGCTTGAGCAACAGCAGATCCACAAATCACTGCGATACCAGACACTGGCAAGCCAGCGCTTCAATCATCCTTTTTGCCTCGTAACCTCCACGCTACGGGCATTTGCCTGCCCCTGGCACGCTTGCTGCGTAAGCCCTTGTACATCCCTTGTGCGAGGTACCGTCCGATGAGTCAGCAAGCCGTGAAATTTGCCTATTGGGTACCCAACGTCAGCGGTGGGTTGGTCGTCAGCAAGATTGAACAGCGCACCCACTGGGGCATCGAGTACAACCGCAAGCTGGCGCAGCTGGCGGAGGCGGCGGGCTTTGAGTATGGCTTGACGCAGATTCGCTTCACCGCAGGTTATGGCGCCGAGAACCAGCATGAGTCCGTGGCGTTCAGCCATGCGTTGCTCGCGGCAACCACCACCCTCAAGGTCATCGCGGCGATTCTGCCCGGGCCGTGGCAACCGGCGTTGGCGGCCAAGCAATTGGCGACCATCGACCAACTCACCAATGGCCGTATTGCGGTGAATATCGTCAGTGGCTGGTTCAAGGGCGAGTTCCAGGCCATTGGCGAGCATTGGCTGGAGCATGATGAGCGCTATCGGCGTTCCGAAGAGTTTATTCGTGCCCTCAAAGGCATCTGGACCCAGGACGATTTCACCTTCAAGGGCGATTTCTATCGCTTCAACCAGTACACCCTCAGGCCTAAGCCCTTGGGCCAGCCGGAGATTTTCCAGGGCGGCAGTTCGCGGGCGGCGCGGGATATGGCGGCGCGGGTGTCGGATTGGTATTTCACCAACGGCAACACGCCCGAAGGCGTCAAGGCCCAAGTCGATGATATCCGCGCCAAGGCCGCTGCCAACCACCACTCGGTGAAGGTGGGGGTGAACGCCTTTGTGATCGCCCGGGACACGGAGGAGGAGGCGCGGGCGGTGCTGGCGCAGATCATCGACCAAGCCGACCCGGAGGCGGTCAATGCCTTTGGTGACGCGGCCAGGCAAGCAGGCAAGGCGTCGCCGGAGGGCGAGGGCAACTGGGCCAAGTCCAGCTTTGAGGACCTGGTGCAATACAACGATGGCTTCAAGACCAACCTGATCGGCACACCGCAGCAGATCGCCGAGCGCATCGTCGCACTCAAGGCCGTGGGGGTGGACTTGGTGCTTGCAGGCTTTCTGCACTTTCAGGAAGAAGTGGAGTATTTCGGCCAGCGTGTATTGCCGCTGGTGCGCGAGCTCGAAGCCAAGGCCACTGTAGGAGCGAGCTCGCTCGCGAAAAACGTGAACGAAAAAGTGGGGAGCCTGGTTTAACGCGTAGTCCTTGAGGGCTTCGCGAGCAAGCTCGCTCCTACAGGGTGTGAAGGTTTTGAGGGGTTTGCAAGGTCAACACTTCAAACCCATCCGCCGTCACCGCCACGGTATGTTCCCATTGCGCCGAGAGGCTGTTGTCCTTGGTGACCACCGTCCAGCCGTCTTTCAGGCTGCGAGTTTTGGCGCTGCCCTGGTTAAGCATCGGTTCGATGGTAAACACCATGCCCTCGCGCAGTTCCAGGCCGGTGCCAGGCCGGCCGAAGTGCAGGATTTGCGGCTCTTCGTGCATTTGCCGGCCGATGCCGTGGCCGCAGTATTCGCGCACCACGCTGTAGCCATTGGCTTGCGCATGGTTCTGGATCGCATGGCCGATATCGCCCAGGCGCGCGCCGGGCTTGACCTGGCGGATACCGGCCCACATCGCCTCGAACGTCATGTCCACCAGGCGCCTGGCCTTGGGTGTTACGTTACCGATCATGTACATCTTGCTGGAATCGGCAATGAAGCCGCCTTTTTCCAGGGTGATGTCGATGTTGATGATGTCGCCGTCCTTGAGAAACTGCTTGGCGCTGGGCATGCCGTGGCACACCACCTCGTTGATCGAGGTGTTGATGCAAAAGGGGTAGTCGTATTGCCCCAGGCTGGCAGGGCGGGCCTTGAGGTCATTGCGGATGAAGGCTTCGACGGCGCTGTCCAGTTCCAGGGTAGAGCGGCCGGCGGCGACGAAGCCATCGAGCATGTCGAAGACCTGTGCCAACAGGCGCCCGGCTTCACGCATCACGGCCAACTGCGCGGGGGTCTTGATCATCAGCTGCGCCCCCGGATCAGGTCGGGTTTGTCCAGCAGCAGCTTGTTGATCAGCTCGTTGTAGGGCAGGTGCGGGTTGAGTTCGGCGAGCAGGCCGATCTTGATCCAGAACTCGGCCTGGGCGTTGATGGAGCGGTCCATGGCGGCGCTGGCTAGGCGCAGTTGTTCGTGCAGTTGATCGGTAATCTTGACGATGCCCATGAGGTTCACTGTGTTTAATTGATATACGAATCGTATATGTTTCGTATGGTTATCGCAAACCGCCGTCGGCTTAACGGTGGTGGGCTGATTGGTTGCGATATGTTGCCGAAAAACGGATTTCCACATAAACGCCTGTCCCCCACGCTGCGGGTTAAACGTTTAATCGATGTAGTTCGACGATGATGCCAAAAAGAGCGTTTTGTTTAATATGAGCAAGCGGCTTGCTTATGAGGAAAGGTTACAACCACAGCGGTTTTTGCCGAGTAGGCTTACTGATTGAAAGCGTCTTCCAAGGTTGGCAAGACGTGGCAGGCAAGTGCCTGTCGGTTAGATATACAGGTTGGCAGTCTCAAAAAAGGAGAGGTTAGCCATGCTTTCAGAACTAGAGCTTCGCAGCATTATTGAAGGAAGTTTCCTGCCTAAACGGTGCGAGTGCACCAAAGCCGAGGGATGCGTCGTTGACGATCAGGGTCTACGATGAGCGCGACCGTGACCGGGTGGATTTGGAAGTCAAAGGTATAAACGCTGACAAACTCGACAGCAGTCGAGCCATTTGCAACCTGATCACCGGGTTGCGTGAGGACCTCAGGCACCACCACGCACCGGTCCTGCAACGAGCAGGCGGGCGCGGTTATCACTAGTTGATCGCTTGAGGGGCAATTGAGACCGTGGGCCTGGTATGTGCCAGGCACAACGCTGACAAGACTTCAGCTTTACCAGCTCACTCTCACGCCGATACTACCGCTGGCGCCCTCAAAGTTATTGTCGTCCAGCCCGGTTCCATATTTGCCCTCCACATAGGCGCTGACCGCGGATGACAATTGAGCCACAGCACCGACGCCAATATCAGCCGTGGATGACTTGTGATCGCTTTTGATCCGGTCGACCTCGTCGTACGTCACCGTGTCGCTCCCGCCGAAGGTGTGCCAGACATTGGCCCGCAGGTACGGCTCCACCGGTGTGTTGCTGACCAGATAGCGGCCCTTGAGGCGCGCGCCGAGGCGGCCGGTCCAGTACTCCTGAGAGTCAAACGAGACCTTGGAAATACCATCGTGCTGGCTATCCAGGTCGATCTTCTGGCCGATCACCTGCGCCTGTGGCTCCACGACCCAATGCTCGGACAGCGTGATCGGGTAGCCGGCCTCGGCGGATAACGCCAGGGCGTGGCCCTTGGTGTCCATCTTCACGCCTCGGTCGGACTTGTTGTCGCCGTCCAGGCGCGTGCCCATGGCAACCAGGTCGACGTACCAGCCGGTGGGATCAGTGAGGGTCCAGTAGGCGCCGACATTGTCGCCGTCGAGTTTGACTCGCCCGGAACGATGGTTTTGCCAGCCCAGCGCAAACCCTTTGACGTCGCCGCGCAGGCGACTCTGGCCAATAAACAGGCCAAAGCGTTGCGTCTGCCCGCCACTGGTTTGGGCGGCGTAGAGATCATGACCCACCTGGAAGCCTCTGGACGTGCCGTCGAAACTGGGCGCCACCATGCCCGACCAGCTCTTGTTGAAGTCACTGCCGTAGGCACGGCCCCAACCTGCCGGCACTGCACCGGTCTCGGTCAGCAGGCTTTGCTCGCCCTGGCGTTCATGAAAGGTGCCGAGGGCTTGCAGCGTCATGACCTGCGCCGCCGGGATGTCCACTGAATAGATCGGCACTTCCGGGCGATACAACGGAATCGGCTTGGCACCGGGGATAGCGGTCGGCAATGGCGGGTTGCTCGCCGCGGACTGCGGTGAGTGGGCCGCCGCAACCTGGTTGGGTGCTGGCGCAGGGGGCTCGACCGGTGCTACCGGTTGCGCGGTCGGGAGTTCGACAGGCGGCTCGTCCGGGTCGACGGCTGGCGGATTTGCCGGAATGGGCGCTACGGGCGCAGCGGGCATCACGGGCGGCGTCGGCGTCACAACGGCTGGCGGTTGCACCGCGACCACCGAGGATCGCAGGTACCAGTTGTTTTCCTTGCCCGCGATGGTGCCGCCATGGAATAAGAAATACTGATAGGCCCCAGCCGATACCGGGCCATTCAAAGCGAACGCATCGTTGCTGCTGACCGCACCGTTAAGCGCCTGGACCACCTCGATTCCGTCATTGCGGGTAAGCCCACCGACACCGCCGAGGTTGCTGACGGCCAATTGCGTGTGGCCGCTGATGCTGCCGTCGGTCACCACCAGTTTGTCGGTGGCAGAGTTTTCATCGCCGAGTACGGTTTGCAGATGCAACTGGCCGTTGTTGCCCACGTAGTTGCCATGCACCGTCAACACGCTGGTCGCGCTGTTGTCAGCGGTCATGTCGATCGTGCCGGCGTTATTGAACGTCACCCGTTGCCCGGCGGTGTAGGGGCGGATGCTGCCTTGGGTCACGTCCAGGGTACTGCTGCCGTCGATGTTGAATATGCCGGTTTTGCTGTCACTGTCACCGAAGAAAAAGTCCCCGACCAGGCCCAGGCGCGATTTGTTGGTGAGGTTGACGGTCTCCCAGCCAAGGTAGCGGCTGGCGGTGCTGGACGTCGTAGTATCGAAGGTCAGTTGATCGTTGCCCAGGCCACCGTCGATAGAGGGTGTGTGGGTCAGTGTGCTTTCACTCAAGCCTTGCAGCAGGGCGGTGTCGTCGCCATCACCCATCAATACCGCTGAGTTGATCTGGCCGCCACCCAGCCATTGGAACGTATCGTTGCCGACGCTGGCGCGAATCTCGCCATTGATCACGCCGCCCCTGACGGTGATGCTGTCATCACCGCCGCTGGTGCTGATATTGCCACCGATGAAACCGTCGAACATGCGGATCGTGTCGATATCAAAGCCTGTGACCAGGTTGCCCAGGATTTTCCCCCCGGTCATTTCATAGAAATTCTTGTCCAGTTTCATATTGACGCGGCCAATGCTGCCACCGCGCTGGTAGGCCACATCGCCGTCTTCAAAAGCATCGTCGATTATGCCGTCATACATTTCAAGCAAGTCGCGGCCGTCGCCCTGGAGCAGGCCGCCTATTCGCCCACCCATCATGACGACACGATCAACACCGTCGCCTTGCTGCACGATCCCGGTGACCCAGCCGTTGCGGAGTTCCACCGTATCTATTCCAGGGCCAAAGGTCACATCGCCATTGATGGCGCCGCCTGTGGAGAGCGTCAGGCTGTTATCCCCGGAAAGATCGGTCAGGCCGGGACTGCTGCCGTTGTCGCACGTATAGGTATCGTTACCGGTTCCCGGGGTGAGAACGCAGGCGGCGTGGGAGGGTTGAGGGATCATGTATTGCAATGAGATGAGGCCGACAGCTAAAACGGCCCGGGTCGAGAAACCACTGGGCTTTTGCATGGGTGTGTCCTAGGTTTGTTGTATTAACTGCTTCTGTTTTTGGGTTTAGCACAGTTTTTCAGTAGTGCAATTTTTTGGTACATGACGCGCAGGCCACGGAATACGTGGCCTGCGTGATGGCACTTTGGGTTTTTGCCCGCTCAGCTCAACCCAGTTGGTGACGGTAGGGCAGGTCTGGGCCGGTCTTGCCGCAGGTCAGGGCGGCAGCCCGAATCGCGAAACCCAGCATGGCGTCGATCTGCTCGCGGCTCAGGTTTTTCAGCCCGTCAACTGAATCCAACTGCTGTTCCGTCAGCCACGCAATCAGCGCCGCCTGGAAGGTATCACCAGCGCCCACTGTATCGGCCATCACCACCTTGACCGCAGGTTGCGACCAGGTGCCATGCTGACGGCTGAATACCGACGCGCCGTCGCCGCCACGGGTGAGGAACACCAATTGGCAACGGTGTTGCAGCCAGCCTTGCAGCACGCTTTCCGGTGCCTGGTCGGGGTAGAGCAGGTGCAGGTCTTCGTCGCTGACCTTGATCAGGTCGGCGTGTTGCACCAGCTCTGCGACGCGCGCGCGCCACAGCTGAATATCGGGCTGCGGGTTAAGGCGCACGTTGGGGTCGAGGCTGATCAGGCGCTTGCCGCTTTCACGCTTGACCAGGCTCAGCAGCGTGTCACCAATGGGCTGTACCACCAGTGAAAACGAGCCCACATGCAGCCCGCGAATCTCATCGCCCAGGGGCGGCAGGTGCGTCAGTTGCAATTGCCGATCGGCGCAGCCTTCGCCGCGAAAGCTGTACTGCGGCGAGCCGTTGGCACCCACGGCGACCATCGCCAAGGTGGTCGGCGCGTCGAACTCCACCAGAAAGCCTTCGCTGATGCCTTCGTCTTTCAGTACCTGCTGCAAGCGCCGTCCGAGGTAATCGGTGGACAAGCCGGCAAAGAACGCCGACTCGATCCCCAGACGCCGTAAACCCACCGCCACGTTGAACGGCGAGCCACCGGCAATCGCCTTGTAATGGAGCTTGGCGGCCTGCCCGCTGGCATCCTCCTCGCTGAAAAAATCAAACAGCGCTTCACCACACACCAGATACATAGTTGCTCGCTCTTAAAGGGTTGCCACATGCTGTTGATAACGCTCATACGCCTGTTGATAAGCGCTGACATTGGCCGCCACGGGTAAGGTACGGCTGGCAGGGTCAACGCTCACGCATTTGTTGCACAGGCTGGCCAGCGGTTCACCGCTCTGGCACCACGCCGCCTGGATCGCCGCGCCCAGGGCGGCGGCCTCGCTCTGTTCGGTACACACCACTTCGGTGTGCATGATATCGGCGACCATCTGCCGCCACAGCGGGCTTTTCGAGCCGCCACCGATCAGGCGGATGCTCTGGCTTTGCAGGCCGGTCTGGCGCAGCAGGTCGAGGCCATAACGCAGGCCGAAGGTGGTGCCTTCGACCACCGCGCGGCACAGGTTGGCCCGGGTCAGGTTGGTCATGGTCAGGCCCAGCAGGCTGCCAGTGGCGTGGGGCAGGGCGGGCACGCGTTCACCGTTGAGAAACGGCAGCATGCTCACCCCATCGGCGCCGATGGGCGCCTGTTCGACCAAGGCGTTGAAGGCGTCGAGGTCCAGTTCGAACAGCTCGCGGATCACGCCGGTGGCGTTGGTCAGGTTCATGGTGCAAATCAGCGGCAGCCAACCGCCGCTGGAGGAGCAGAAGGTCGCCACCGAGGCTTGGGGGCTAACGTTCGGCTGGTCGGCAAAGGCATACACGGTGCCCGATGAACCCAGGCTCATGGTGATCACCCCGGGGGCGATATTGCCGGTGCCAATGGCGCCCATCATATTGTCGCCGCCGCCACTGGACACCACCGCGTCAGGGTTGATGCCCAGGCGCTCGGCGATGGCCGGCAGGATCGTGCCCACCGCTTGGTCGGCTTCGATCAGTGTCGGCAACGCGGCTTGCAGGCGGCCGCTGGGGTCGATGTGCTGGAGCAATGCCACATCCCATTCGCGGCGGCGCACGTTGAAGTAACCGGTGCCCGACGCATCGCCATACTCGGCGCAGGCGCGGCCGGTGAGCCAGTAGTTGAGGTAATCGTGGGGCAGCAGGATATGGGCAATGCGCGCGAAGACGTCCGGGTGCTGTTCAAGGGTCCAGAGCAGCTTGGACACGGTGTAGCCCGGTGCGATGGCCACACCCAGGCGCTCCAGGGACCCACGTTCGCCCCCCAGATACTGCAGCAGCCGGTCGTTCTCCGGCGTGGTTTCGGTGTCGCACCACAGCTTGGCCGGGCGCAACACTTCACCTTGTTCGTCCAGTAGCACCAGGCCGTGTTGCTGGCCGGACACGCCGATGCCGAGGATGTCCTGGCCGTCCACGCCGGCCTGTTGCAAGGCGCGGTGGGTGGCGGCGGTGAAGGCGTCCAGCCATTCCTGGGTGTGTTGTTCACGACGGCCATTGGCGCCGCTGATCAAGCTGTGCGCGGCGGCGCCCAGGCCCAGCACCTTGCCGCTGGACGCATCGAGGACGATGGCTTTGGTGCCCTGGGTGCCGCAATCGATGCCGAGGTAGAGGTTTTGCTGGGTCATGAGGTGGGTGCTCAGCATTATTATTGGGTTGGAAATACGGTCGATGTGGGAGCTGGCTTGCCTGCGATAGCGGTGGTCCAGTCAACCCTGCAGTGACTGCCGGACCGCTATCGCAGGCAAGCCAGCTCCCACATGTTTAATCCGGTTTGTTCAGGAGGTTTTGCAGCGTGGCCGTGACGCCTTTGTCACGCAGGCTTGCATAGCAACGCTCGAACGCTGCCACAAACGCCGCCGACTTGGGAATAGCCGTGCCAAAAATCTCTTCCACCCCCAGCAACCGCTGGCTGATCAGCGCGTCATCGCTCACCAGCTCCTGGCAGAACGCTGCCCGTGGGTCCGGGATGCTGTAGCGCACGCCGTTTTCATCCACGCCTTTCAAGTACAACGCCCAGGCCGCCACCACCAGGGCCGCGCGTTCAGTCTCGCGGCCGTCGGCAATCAGGCGGTTGATGGTCGGCACGGTGAACTTGGGAAACTTCGATGAACCGTCGGAGCACACGCGCTCCAATTGGTCGGCAATCGCCTGGTTGGAAAAGCGCTCCACCAGGGTCTGCTTGTATTCGGTCAGGTCGATACCGGGCACCGGTTCCAGGTTCGGCGTGACGTCCAGGTCCATGTAGGCGCGCATATACGCCACGAACACGGGGTCGTTCATGGTCTCGTGAACGAACCGGTAGCCCTTGAGGAACCCCAGGTACGTGAGGGCCAGGTGGCTGCCGTTGAGCAGGCCGATTTTCATTTCTTCGTAAGGCGTGACGTCATCGGTGAACTGCACGCCGACCTTTTCCCAGGCCGGGCGACCCTTGACGAATTTGTCTTCCAACACCCATTGCACAAACGGCTCGCACACCACCGGCCAGGCGTCGTCAATGCCGTGCTGGTCGTGCAGTTGCAGGCGGTGGGCGGTGCTGGTCATTGGCGTGATGCGGTCGACCATGGCATTCGGGAAGCTCACGTTGGCCTCAATCCAATCATGCAGCCCGGCGTCGTGCAGGGCGGCGAAGGCCAGCAGGGCCTTGCGGGTGACGGCGCCGTTGTGGGGCAGGTTATCGCAGGACATCACCGTAAAGGCCGGGGTGCCGGCGGCGCGGCGCTGGGTGAGGGCGGCGCAGATAAAACCGAACACGGTGTTCGGCGCTCTCGGGTGCGCCAGGTCATGCTGGATCTGCGGCAGGTGGGCCATGAACTCGCCGTTGCTGTCGTCGATGCAGTAGCCGCCTTCGGTGATGGTCAGCGAGACGATGCGGATCTGTGGGCTGGCGAGCTTATCGATCAGCGTCTGGGCGCCGTCTTCGGCCAGCAGCATGTCGCTGATCGAGCCGATCACACGCACTTGCGTGTCGTCGGTGTCGCCCAGTTCATACAGGGTGAACAAGTAATCCTGGCCGGCCAGGTCGTCGCGGGCCTTGCGGTCTTCACTGCGCAGGCCGACGCCGCAGATGCCCCAGTCCAGGCCCTCGCCGGTGTTCATCAGGGCATCGGTGTAAAACGCCTGGTGCGCACGGTGGAAACCGCCGACGCCAATGTGCGCGATGCCCTGGCGGGTATCGGCAAGCGCGTAGGTCGGTACCTGCACTTCGGGTGCCAGTCGGGTGAGGTTGGCTTTATTCAATTTCATCGGGAAATACTCACGAAATCAGGCGGCAGCGCGCAGTGGGCGGGCCACGGCGACGCCATCGGTGTCGAACAGATGGCAGTGCGCCGGGTCCAGGTGCAACTGCAGCGTCTCGCCGTATTGGCTAGCCATGTCGCCACGGATACGCATGGTCAGCGGCTCGCCGTTGCGGGTGATGACGTGGCAGAAGGTGTCGCTGCCCAGGCGCTCGCCGACGTCGGCGGTGACGGTCAGGGTGGTTTGCCCCGGCGTGGCGATTTCCAGATGCTCCGGGCGAATGCCCAGGGTCACCGCGCTGCCCACGCTCAGGGTGGCGCCGCTCAACGGCAGGCTGATCAGTGTGCCGGCGTCCAGTTGCACCTCGCAGCTTTGGTTGTCGACGCGGGTGACCTGGCCCTTGAGGAAGCCCATCTTCGGCGTGCCGAGAAAACCCGCGACAAACAGATTGGCCGGTTGGTGGTACAGATCCAGCGGCGAGCCGACCTGTTCGATGCGCCCGCTGTTGAGCACCACCACCTTGTCGGCCAGGGTCATGGCTTCGACCTGGTCGTGGGTCACGTAGATCATGGTCGCTTGCAGTTCTTTATGCAGGCGCGCCAGCTCCAGGCGCATTTGCACGCGCAGGGCCGCGTCGAGGTTGGACAGCGGTTCGTCGAACAGAAAGATCTTCGGGTTGCGCACAATCGCCCGTCCAATCGCCACGCGCTGGCGCTGGCCGCCCGAGAGTTGCTTGGGCTTGCGCTCCAGCAAAGGCCCCAGCTCAAGGATGCGCGCCGCTTCGCTGACTTTGCTCTCGACCAGCTTCTTGTCCACGCCGGCCAGGTCCAGGGCAAACGACATGTTCTTGCGCACGCTCATGTGCGGGTACAGCGCGTAGGTCTGGAACACCATGGCCAGGTCGCGCTTGGCCGGGGTCACTTCGGTGATGTCGCGACCATCGAGTTCGATGGTGCCGTCGCTGACCTCTTCCAGGCCGGCGATCAGGCGCAGCAGCGTGGACTTGCCACAACCCGACGGGCCGACAAATACCACGAATTCCTTGTCGTTCACTTCCAGGTCGATGCCCTTGATGATGGAAAAACCTTCGAAGCCTTTTTGCAGATTCTTGATTTTCAGGTTGGCCATGATGGGCCTCCTTTTCGAATTATTATTTGACGGCGCCAAAGGACAAACCGCGTACCAACTGCTTCTGGCTGATCCAGCCAAAGATCAGGATCGGCGCGCAGGCCAGGGTCGAGACGGCGGATAACTTGGCCCAGAACAAGCCTTCGGGGCTGGAGTAAGAGGCGATCAAGGCGGTCAACGGCGCGGCGCTGGAGGACGTCAGGTTGAGCGACCAGAACGCCTCGTTCCAGCACAGGATCAGCGACAGCAACACCGTTGAGGCCAGGCCGCCCTTGGCGATCGGCAGCAGCACGCGGACCATTTCCTGCCACAGGGTGGCGCCGTCCAGGCGGGCGGCTTCGAGGATGTCCTTGGGGATGTCTTTGAAGTAGGTGTACACCATCCATACCACGATCGGCAGGTTGATCAGGGTGTAGATGATGATCAGCGCAATGCGCGTATCCAGCAGGCCGAAGCTCTTGGCCAGCAGGTAGATCGGCATCAGCACGCCCACCGGCGGCAGCATCTTGGTGGACAGCATCCACAGCAGTGTGCCCTTGGTGCGCTGGGTTTCGTAGAACGCCATGGAGTAGGCGGCCGGCACCGAGATCAGCAGGCACAGGGCGGTGGCGCTGAACGAAATCACCACCGAGTTCCAGGCGTAGGCGAAGTAGTTGCTGCGCTCGTTGATGTGCAGGTAGTTCTCCAGCGTCGGCGTGAAGATGAACTGCGGCGGCGTGGCGAACGCGTCGATTTCAGTTTTGAAGCTGGTCAGCACCATCCAAAAGATCGGGAAGAAAATCAGGATCGCGATGGCCCAGGCCAACGTGCCGAGCAACAGGCTTTGCAGGCGGCGGGATTGTTGAAGCGTCATGGCGCGGCCCTCAAGGCTTGTCAGTCAGGTTTTTGCCGATCATCCGCACCAGGATGATCGCCGCGATATTGGCGATGACCACGGCAATCAAGCCGCCGGCCGAGGCCATGCCCACGTCGAACTGCACCAGCGCCTGGTTGTAGATCAGGTAGGCGAGGTTGGTGGAGGCGTAGCCGGGGCCACCGTTGGTGGTGGTGAAGATTTCGGCGAACACCGAGAGCAAAAAGATCGTTTCGATCATCACCACCACGGCAATCGGGCGGGCCAGGTGGGGCAAGGTCAGGTGCCAGAAGATCGCAATGGCGCCGGCACCATCCAGGCGTGCGGCTTCCTTTTGCTCCTGGTCCAGGGACTGCATGGCGGTCATCAGCAGCAGGATCGCGAAGGGCAGCCATTGCCACGACACAATGATGATGATCGACAGCAGCGGGTAATGCGCCAGCCAGTCCACTGGCTCGGCGCCGAAGAACTTCCACACGGCAGCGAGAATCCCCGACACCGGGTGAAAAATCAGGTTCTTCCAGATCAGCGCGCCGACGGTGGGCATGATGAAGAACGGCGAGATCAGCATCACCCGCACGATGCCGCGCCCCAGAAATTCACTGGCCTCCAGCAGCGCACTGATCAACACGCCGAACACCACGCTGATCAGCAACACGCTGCCCACCAGCAACAGGGTATTGGTGGCGCCAGGCAGGAAGCCCGAATCGGTGATGAAGTAGCTGAAGTTTTCCAGCCCCACGAATTGGTTTTCGCCGGGGTAGAGCAGGTTGTAGCGGATCAGCGAAAAGTACAGGGTCATGCCCAGCGGCACGATCATCCACAGCAGCAGCAAGGCCACCGAGGGGCTGACGAGAAACCAGCCGGGGTTGGCCAGACGGTTTTTGGTGGGTGTATTCATGGTGATCAGAACCAGTCAGATGCCTACAGAATCTGCGTCGGAGCGCGGTCACTGTGGGAGCTGGCTTGCCTGCGATGGCATCGCCTCGGTGTTACGGATAGACCGAGTTGTTTGCATCGCAGGCAAGCCAGCTTCCACAAAAGCCCAGCGCCTACATTTGCGGTGATGGGGCAGGGTTACTTGGGGTAACCAGCCCGCTTCATTTCCCGCTCGGTGGTGTTCTGCGCGGCGGTCAATGCAGCATCGACGGTCTGCTGACCGGTCAGCGCCCCCGAGAAGAACTTGCCCACCTGGGTACCAATCGCCTGGAATTCAGGAATGGTCACCAACTGGATACCGATATACGGCACCGGTTTCTCGGTCGGCTTGGTCGGGTCGGCCACTTTCAGCGATTCCAGCGTCACCTTGGCGAACGGCGCGGCCTTCATGTACTCGTCGCTGTAGGTGGATTGGCGGGTACCTGGTGGCACGTTGGCGATGCCATCGGTCTTGGCCACGAGCTGGCCGTATTCCTTGGAGGTGGCCCAACTGGTGAACACCTTGGCGGCATCCTTGGCCTTGGAACTGGTGGGGATCGCCAGGCTCCAGGAGTACAGCCACGACGTGCCCTTGTCGGTTTTCTCATGGGGCGCGAAGGTAAAGCCGACATGGTCTGCGACCTTACTCTGGCTCTTGTCGGTAACAAACGAGCCGGCCACGCTGGCATCCACCCAGATCGCGCACTTGCCGCTGTTGAACAGCGCCAGGTTTTCATTGAAGCCGTTGCTGGAAGCACCCGGCGGGCCGGATTTTTTCATGTTGTCGACGTAGAAGTTCAGCGCGTTCTTCCACTCGGGGCCGTTGAATTCTGGCTGCCACTTCTCATCGAACCAGCGCGCGCCGAAGCCGTTGGCCAGGGTGGTGATCAGCGCCATGTTCTCACCCCAACCGGCTTTGCCGCGCAGGCACAGGCCGTATTGCTCTTTGGATTTGTCGGTAAGCTTGGCGGCGAATTCGCCGATCTGGCTCCAGGTCGGGTGCTCAGGCATGCTCAGCCCGGCGTCCTTGAACAGGTCGGTACGGTAATAGGTGATCGAGCTTTCGGCGTAGAACGGCAGGGCGTACAACGAGCCCTTGACCGACAAACCGTCACGCACCGAAGGGAACACGTCATCAAGGTCGTAGGACGCCGGCAAATCCCTCATCGGCTCCAGCCACCCCTTGGCGCCCCAGAGTGCGGCTTCGTACATGCCGATGGTCAACACATCGAACTGCCCGCCCTGGGTGGCGATGTCGGTGGTCAGGCGTTGGCGCAGCACGTTTTCTTCGAGCACCACCCAGTTCAACTTGATCTCCGGATGCTCGGCCTCGAAGGTTTTCGAGAGCTTCTGCATGCGGATCATGTCGCTGTTATTGACGGTGGCAATGGTCAGGGTTTGCGCGCCAAGGCTGACGGCGCTGAGGGTCATGCAGGTGCAGGCAAGCAATGCTTTTGCTGTGAACTTCATCGCGCACTCCATTTCCGCGCCCAGGGGGCTACAGAAGGACGGTTATTGTTGTTGTGTCTTCCTACCAGGAGTCAGGAAGAGTGTGCGTTGATTACAGCCTTCAAAAGCGGCGGTGACAAATCCTTGGGAGCACGCTCACTGATACTTTTTTGCACTCGGTGATCGCCCTCAAACGAAGCTTGAGGGCGATCGATGCAGGATTTAGCGCTCGATATCAGCCAATACGCGTTCAGCCAACAACCTGGATACCTCAATCAACTGTGCAATACCCAGCGCACCTTCTCGTCGCGAGCCGTCGAGTTCAAAGGCGAAATCGCAGGTGAGGGCGTGGGCAGAGGCGAGGGATTCGCTGAGGTTGACGAGTAGGTCTTGGGTGCAGATGCCGTCTTTAACGGTGAATAGCACGCTGGCAGGGGGATTTGGTGTGGGTTTGATCATGGTGAAACTCCTGATTTAAGTGGAGCTGCCACCCTTTCGCCGCGACGCTATTGGGTGGTAGCTGTACGCAGGTTCGCGGACCGGAATCAGGAAACCGGCATACCCGAAGGTATCCCGCGCACAGCCACCATGAAGCCGCACAGTAGACGATAAAAAAACGCCGACTAAAAGCGGAAATGGCACTTTGCATCTGATTAAACCGGGCCGCGACGCCCGACCGCTGAGTATGCAGCGGTGTACGGAGACTAGAGATCGAGTGTCCTAGGGGCAACCTCAAAGCCTTGTAAGACGTTTCTGTTTCCCACTACCTAGACGAACGATCAACCTCAAGCCAAATTCTGCTCCGTCAACCGCTGCACCGCCAACCGCCGATAGTGAGACGGCGTCATCCCCTTAAGCTGCTGAAAACGCCGATTGAAGTTGGAAATGTTATTGAACCCCGACTCAAAGCACACATCCGTCACGGCCTTGTCCCCATCGGCCAGCAATTCACAGGACTTGCTGATGCGCAGCCGATTGACGAATTCAATAAAAGTCCGCCCGGTCGCCTGTTTGAATACCCGGGAAAAATACGTCGGCTTCATCCCCAGGTACTCCGCCACTTCTTCCAGCGGCAGCTCGCGGGCGTAGTGGGCAAAGATGTAGTCCACCGCGCGGTTGGTGCGGTCGATGCTGTGTTCGTCGGCTTGCTGTGGCGTGGTCACGCCGGACAGTAACTGGTAGTTCTCACAGGCGCTCAACACTTCCAGCAAGATAAAGAAGTGCCCCAGGCGTGCCATGCCCCGGGCGTCTTCGATGCGTTGCATCAGGGTCATGGCGTGGGCGATGGTTTTTTTGCAGCGAAATTCGATGCCGTATTGCGCACGTTCAAGCAGCGGCGCCAGGCTTTTGAGTTCGGTGAAGATGTGGCTGCCATGTTCGAACAATTCATCGGTGAAGTTCACCAGCATGTCGCGCTTGGGCACGACTTCGTCTTCTTCCACCTGGCTGATCCAGTTATGGGGCAGGTTGGGGCCGGTGAGGAACAGGCTTTCGGGGTAGAAGTTGCCGATGTAGTCGCCGATAAACACCTTGCCGGAGCTGGCGACGATCAGGTGCAGCTCGTATTCCTTGTGGAAATGCCAGCGCACCAGGGGGCAGGGGAAGCCGTGCTGGCGATAGATGATGGACAGGCCGTTGTGGTCGTCCATCAGCTCGTAGGAAGGGTCGGTGATGCGCGTTGCTCGGGTCATGCTGCCGTCGCTTTATTGTGGTTGCTGCGTAGGATAATGCCCCGTCCCGCGCGACCTCGCCAGCGCCAGTGTTTATAGGGTGCGGTTTTTGGCCTCGATCCACTGGGACATGTACTGGGTACTTTTATGCGCGTGGTGGCGCAGCATGCTGCCGGTGAAGTTGTCCCGGCGATGAACGGCAAGGTTGCTGCGGCAACGTTCCAGGCATTCCACTAAGGCGGGCCCGTGCACGTCCTGGTCATAGCGCCGGGCCAGGAGTTGGCGCCCTTGTTCCTGGGCTTGAGTCCAGCGCTCGCGGTTTTGGTAAAGGGCCACGGCAGCGGCGGCCAGGGCCGGGGCGTCCTCTGCGATCACGCCGGGCCAGGGTTGGTCATCGCCCATGGCCTCGGCGCCGATTGGGGTGGTGACAGCGGGCGTGCCGCACAGCATGGCGTCCACCAACTTGCCCTTGATGCCGGCGCCAAAGCGCAGCGGTGCCAGGCATATACGCGCGGCGGTCATGACTTGCAATGCATCTTCGGCCCAGTTCATCACATGGAAACCCTGCGCCGGGTTGTGCAGGGCCGTGGCCTTGGGCGGGGTGTAGGCGCCGTAGATATGCAACTGCGCGCCCGGCAGTTGTTGGCGAATCAGCGGCCACAGGCTGTGCTTCATCCACAGCACCGCATCCCAGTTGGGCGCGTGGCGGAAGTTGCCGATGCTGAGGAAATGCGCACGGTCTTCAAAGGGCGCAAATGCAGCGCTGGGCGGATGCAGCATCAACGGGCACCAGTGGAGCAGGGCGGCCGGCACCTTGAACTGTTCGGTGAGCAGGCGGATTTCCACGTCAGAGATCATCAGGCTGATGTCACAGCGGTAAATGGCGGCGATTTCGCGTTTGGCCAGGTCGGTATCGGCCATGCGCTGGAACTCGTCCTCCAATGCCGGGGCGAACAGGGCGCTGAAGTCGTCGCTGTCGGGGTTGGCTTTTACTTGTTCTTTGAAACGCTGGTGACGGGCGTCGCGCAGGCTTTGCAGGTCGGAGGTCTCCAGCACCCGTAGCGCGTCGGGGCAGCATTGTTCCACGCGCCAGCCGAATTGCTCCTCCATCATGAAACGGTCGAACAGCACAATGTCCGGGGCCAATTCGCGGACAAAATCATCGAAACTGCTGTTATTCAGTTCGATAGCGCGTTCGGCGATCCCGAGTGCGGGCAGGTCGGCCTTGTGCTCGCCAATGGTGGCGGGGCTGCTGAAGGTAATGTCCCAACCTTGCGTAAGAAAACTCTCAAGGATTTGCATCATATGCCCGCCCGCTGCAGAAGAACGGGGTTCGGGCCAGACGTAGCCAATGACCAGGACTTTGGTGGCGGGTTGATGCATGAAATGAGTCCTTCGTGCCGTCGGGGCGGGCCTAAAAAAGCGGCTGATTAAATCACACTTTTGCGGCGCAACAAGCCTTGCGAGGAAATGCTGATTAATGCGTGGATTTTAATTGCGAAATGAGCTTTTGGCCTGTCAACGTTCACAGTTATCGCGGCTTGTGCAGGGTGTTAGGTTCGCTACAGCTTTCCGGATGTAGGGCGGTCGGAAACTCATCAAATCGTTTTCAGGAGGTGCCTACCATGGATGACCATGAACAAACCAACAAGGGGAACGCGGTTGAAGCTGACTGGCATAACGTCACATTGACAAGGGGTGTTACCGGCTATAGCGGCAATTTGCGTATCAGGTTTCAGCGCTCAGGTAACACGCTGACGTTGACAACCGAGGACTACATGATCAAGGGCGATAGTTCACGTAACAAAGCCAATATTAATTACGATGTCAAGGTCGGCAACAACACTGTATGGGACCTGGACTCGCCCGATGACCGTATGCAGGATGGGCAGTGGCATACTTGGTCAAACTACAAGTCAGTAGCGATTCCGAGCGGGACTCAGACGATAACGTTCAGGGCAGAGTTTATCTTTGATATGTCCGGACCCGATGATCGGGCAATAGCGACGCATGCCGTAAGCATCTAGCTCGCGAGCGCCAACGTCTTGCCGGGCACCTCCGGTGCCCGGCATTTCCTATCTATCGAACTGAATCTATATCAGCGCAATTTCGGCGGGTAAGCACGTGTTCGCGCCCGATTCCAGGCGGTGTCGGTATTGATCATGCGTGGGGACATGACAATTTGTGTCTGGCGGTAGGTAGCTTCGGCACTTTGTGGTTAACTTCCGCCTCTCGAATTCGTTTAACCAAACCCAGCATAAGGATTCCGTTCATGGCTCAAGTCACCCTTAAAGGCAACCCGGTCCAGGTTGAAGGCGAACTGCCGAAAGTAGGCGCCAAAGCTGCAGACTTCACCCTGACCGCCGGCGATCTGTCCAACGCCACCCTGGCTACCTTTGCCGGCAAGCGCAAAGTGCTGAACATCTTCCCAAGCGTTGACACCCCAACCTGCGCCACTTCGGTGCGCAAGTTCAACGCCCAGGCCAACGACGTGGCCAACACCGTGGTGCTGTGCATCTCCACCGACCTGCCATTCGCCCAGGCACGTTTCTGCGGCTCCGAAGGCCTGGAAAACGTGAAGAACCTGTCGGACTTCCGTGATTCGGACTTCGCTGTTGATTACGGTGTGGCCATTGCCGACGGCCCGCTCAAAGGCCTGACCGCACGCGCTGTCGTGGTACTGGACGAAAACGACAACGTGCTGCACAGCGAGTTGGTCAAGGAAATCGCTGAAGAGCCAAACTACGACGCCGCCCTGGCTGTGTTGAAGTAACTGTTTCTACGTATGACTGTCGTTTGGCAGTAACACGTATGATGCATGATTGCGGCCTGGCCTAGTCCAGGCCGTTTTTATTTGAGCGTCAGCGGCTTAGCGAAATAGCCGGTGGACTAAGATCAAAAGTTAAACGTTGTAAGCCTAAGGTAAATAGCCGGTAAAGGTGCTTTTCTAAACGCACCCCAGTGCTTATCTTTCAGCCTCCCGAAGAAGAAGCTCTCACCCCCAATGGTTGATCACTCCATGCAATCCTCCTCCCGCAACTCCCGCCGCTGGCTGTTTGGCCTGCTCGTGCTGCTGGTTATCGCCGGCCTGTGCTGGAAATTCTGGCCCAGTGGCGCGGCCCATAAAGATGCTCCGGCGGGGCACACGGGCAAGACCGGCATGGCGCGGCCGGGCTTCGGTGGTTCCACCGGGCCGGTACCGGTGCGTGTGGCACCGGCGGTGCTGGGGGAGTTCCCGGTGTACTACAAGGCCCTGGGGACGGTCACTGCGCTGAACACCATTAATGTGCGCAGCCGGGTGGGCGGTGAGCTGGTCAAGATCGCCTTCGAGGAAGGGCAGATGGTCAAGGCCGGCGACCTGCTGGCAGAAATCGACCCACGCAGCTACCAGAACGCTTTGCTCCAGGCCCAGGGCACCTTGCTGCAGAACCAGGCCCAGTTGAAGAACGCCCAGGTTGATGTACAGCGTTATCGCGACCTGTACGCCCAGGACAGTATCGCCAAGCAAACCCTGGACACCGCCGAAGCGCTGGTTCTGCAATACCAGGGCACGGTCAAGACCAACCAGGGCGCGGTGGACGACGCCAAGCTCAACCTGGAATTCACCAAGATCCGCGCGCCCATCAGTGGCCGCGTCGGTTTGCGCCAGCTTGACGTCGGCAACCTCGTCGCCGCCAACGACACCACCGCCCTGGCGGTGATCACCCAGACCCAGCCGATCAGCGTGGCTTTCACCCTGCCGGAAAATACCCTGGAGACCGTGTTGGCCCGTTACCACGCCGGCAACAAATTGCCCGTGGAAGCCTGGGACCGTAGCGACGTGAAAAAACAGGCGGTCGGTGTACTGCAAAGCCTGGACAACCAGATTGATGTGACTACCGGCACGCTGAAATTCAAGGCGCGTTTCGATAACAAGGACCAGGCGCTGTTCCCCAACCAGTTCGTCAATGTGCACCTGCTGGCTGATACCTTGAAGAACGTGGTGCTGGCGCCCTCTGCGGCGATCCAGTTCGGCAACAATGGCACCTTTGTCTACAAGCTCGACGGCGACAAGAAGGTCAAGGTCCAGCCCTTGGTGGTAGGTGACACCGATGGCGAAAACACCGTGATCAAGGAAGGCCTGGTCGCTGGCGACCGCGTGGTACTGGAAGGTACTGACCGCCTCAAGGACGGCAGCGAGATCGAAGTGGTCAACGCCAGCAGCGAGGTGCCGACCACCCCGACCGAACACCTGCAAGGCAAGCCCGCAGCAAAAGGGGAGACCGGTGCTGACGCCGGCAAGGCGCAAAAGGTCGGTTCATGAACCTGTCGCGTCTGTTCATCCTTCGCCCGGTCGCCACCACGCTGAGCATGCTGGCCATTGTCCTGGCCGGCATCATCGCGTACCGCCTGCTGCCGGTGTCGGCGTTGCCACAGGTGGATTACCCGACCATCCGGGTGATGACCCTGTACCCCGGCGCCAGCCCCGATGTGATGACCAGCGCGGTCACCGCACCGCTGGAGCGCCAGTTCGGGCAAATGCCCGGGCTGACGCAGATGGCGTCCACCAGCTCCGGCGGTGCCTCGGTGCTGACCCTGCGTTTCAACCTCGACATCAATATGGATGTCGCCGAGCAACAGGTGCAGGCCGCGATCAACGCCGCCACCAACCTGCTGCCCAAGGATTTGCCGGCGCCGCCGGTGTACAACAAGGTCAACCCGGCAGATACCCCGGTGCTGACCCTGGCAATCACCTCCAAGACCATGTTGCTGCCCAAACTCAATGATTTGGTCGATACGCGCATGGCGCAGAAAATCGCGCAGATCAGCGGCGTCGGCATGGTCAGCATCGCCGGTGGCCAGCGCCAGGCCGTGCGCATCAAGGTCAACCCCGAGGCCCTGGCGGCCAATGGCTTGAACCTCTCGGACGTACGCGCCCTGATCGCCGCCTCCAACGTCAACCAGCCCAAGGGTAACTTTGACGGCCCCACCCGCGTGTCGATGCTCGACGCCAACGACCAGTTGGTTTCGCCCGAGCAATATGCCGAACTGATCCTGGCCTACAACAATGGCGCGCCGCTGCGGCTCAAGGATGTGGCGCAGATCGTCGACGGCGCCGAAAACGAGCGCCTCGCCGCCTGGGCCAACGAGAACCAGGCTGTACTGCTCAATATCCAGCGCCAGCCGGGTGCCAACGTGATCGAGGTGGTGGACCGCATCAAGGCCCTGCTGCCCAGCATCACCGACAACCTGCCGGCCGGCCTGGACGTGACGGTGCTCACCGACCGTACCCAGACCATCCGCGCCTCGGTCAAAGACGTACAGCACGAGCTTCTGATCGCCATTGCCCTGGTGGTAATGGTGACGTTCCTGTTCCTGCGCCGCGTCAGCGCCACGATCATTCCGTCCATCGCGGTGCCGCTGTCCCTGGTGGGCACCTTTGGCGTGATGTACCTGGCCGGATTCTCCATCAATAACCTGACGCTGATGGCCCTGACCATCGCCACCGGGTTTGTGGTGGACGACGCCATCGTGATGCTGGAGAACATCTCGCGCTATATCGAGGAAGGCGAGACGCCGATGGCGGCCGCGCTCAAGGGCGCCAAGCAGATTGGTTTCACCCTGATATCCCTGACCTTGTCGCTGATTGCGGTGTTGATCCCGCTGCTGTTCATGGCTGATGTGGTCGGGCGGCTGTTCCGTGAATTTGCTATCACCCTGGCCGTGGCGATCCTGATTTCCCTGGTGGTGTCCCTGACCCTCACGCCCATGATGTGCGCGCGTCTGCTCAAGCGCGAACCCAAGGAAGAAGAGCAGGGCCGCTTCTACAAGGCCAGCGGCGCCTGGATTGATTGGCTGATCGAAGCCTACGGCCGCAAGCTGCAATGGGTGCTCAAGCACCAGCCGCTGACGTTGCTGGTGGCGATCGCCACCCTGGGGCTCACGGTGGTGCTGTACCTGGTGGTGCCCAAGGGCTTTTTCCCGGTTCAGGACACCGGGGTGATCCAGGGCATTTCCGAGGCGCCGCAGTCGATTTCTTTTGCGGCCATGAGCCAGCGCCAACAGGAACTGGCGAAGATCATCCTCGCCGACCCTGCGGTCGAGAGCCTGTCGTCCTACATTGGTGTGGATGGCGATAACGCCACCCTCAACAGCGGCCGCTTGCTGATCAACCTCAAGGCCCACGGCCAGCGCGACTTGAGCGCAGCCCAGGTGATCACTCGCCTGCAACCGCAGATCGACAAGCTGGTGGGCATCCGCTTGTTCATGCAACCGGTGCAGGACCTCACTATCGAGGACCGGGTCAGCCGTACCCAGTATCAGTTCAGCATGTCCTCGCCGGACGCCGAACTGCTGGCGTTGTGGAGCGGCAAGCTGGTACATGCCCTCAGCCAGTTGCCGGAACTCACCGACGTGGCCAGTGACCTGCAGGACAAAGGCTTGCAGGTGTACCTGGTGATTGATCGCGATGCGGCCTCGCGCCTGGGCGTGAGCGTCTCGACCATCACCGATGCGCTGTATGACGCCTTCGGCCAGCGCCAGATCTCCACCATCTATACCCAGGCCAGCCAGTACCGGGTGGTGTTGCAGGCCCAGTCCGGCGAAACCCTCGGCCCGGCGGCCCTCAACCAGATCCATGTGAAGACCACCGACGGTGGCCAAGTACGCCTGTCGAGCCTGGCCCATGTGGAACAGCGCCAGGCACAGTTGGCAATTGCCCATATCGGCCAGTTCCCGGCGGTGATGATGTCGTTCAACCTGGCGCCCGGCGTGGCGCTGGGCAAAGGCGTGGAGCTGATCAACCAGACCCAGAAGGACATCGGCATGCCGGTGGGCGTGCAAACCCAGTTCCAGGGCGCGGCCCAGGCGTTTGAAGCCTCGTTGTCGAGCACTTTGCTGTTGATCCTGGCGGCGGTGGTCACCATGTACATCGTGCTCGGTGTGCTCTATGAGAGCTATATCCACCCGATCACCATCCTCTCGACCTTGCCATCGGCGGCAGTGGGGGCCTTGTTGGCGTTGCTGCTCAGCGGCAATGACCTGGGCATGATCGCGATCATCGGCATCATCCTGCTGATCGGTATCGTGAAAAAGAACGCGATCATGATGATCGACTTCGCCCTCGACGCCGAACGCAACCAGGGCCTGGACCCGCAGACGGCGATCTACCAGGCGGCGCTGCTGCGCTTCCGGCCGATCCTGATGACCACCCTGGCCGCCTTGTTCGGTGCCGTGCCGTTGATGCTCGCCAGTGGCTCCGGCGCCGAACTGCGCCAGCCCCTGGGCCTGGTGATGGTCGGTGGCTTGCTGGTGAGCCAGGTGTTGACGCTGTTCACCACGCCGGTGATCTACCTGTACTTCGATCGTCTTGGCCGGCGCTGGCGCAAAGAGCCGCAACGCCTGGAGCCGGTTGAGCCATGAACCTGTCCGGACCTTTCATCCGCCGGCCGGTAGCCACCATGCTGCTGAGCCTGGCGATCATGCTGCTCGGTGGCGTCAGCTTCAACTTGCTGCCGGTGTCGCCATTGCCGCAGATCGACTTCCCGGTGATTGTGGTGTCGGCCAGCTTGCCCGGTGCCAGCCCCGAGGTGATGGCGTCTACGGTGGCTACGCCGCTGGAGCGCTCATTCGGCGCGATTGCCGGTATCACCACCATGAGCAGTTCCTCGAGCCAGGGCTCTACCCGGGTGATTCTGGCGTTCGATTCCGACCGCGACATCAACGGCGCGGCGCGGGAAGTGCAGGCGGCCATCAACGCGTCGCGCAACCTGCTGCCCAGCGGTATGCGCAGCATGCCCACCTACAAGAAGATCAACCCGTCCCAGGCGCCGATCATGGTGCTGTCGCTGACCTCCGACGTGTTGCAGAAAGGGCAGTTGTACGACCTGGCTTCGACCATCCTGTCCCAGAGCCTGTCCCAGGTGCCGGGCGTGGGCGAAGTGCAGATCGGCGGCAGTTCGCTGCCGGCGGTGCGCATCGAGTTGGAACCCAAGGCCCTCGATCAGTACGGCGTCGCCCTGGACGATGTGCGCAACACCATCGCCAACGCCAACCAGCGCCGGCCCAAAGGTTCGCTGGAAGACAGCGAGCGCAATTGGCAGATCCAGGCCAATGACCAGTTGGAAAAAGCCAAGGACTATGAGCCCCTGCTGATTCGTTATCAGGATGGCGCGGCCCTGCGTCTCAAAGACGTGGCGAAGATCACCGATGGGGTGGAAGACCGCTACAACAGCGGCTTCTTCAACAATGATTCGGCGGTGTTGCTGGTGATCAACCGCCAGTCCGGCGCCAACATCATCGAAACCGTGCGGCAGATCAAGGCGCAGTTGCCGGCGTTGCAGGCGGTGTTGCCGTCCAGCGTCAAGCTCAGCCTGGCCATGGACCGTTCACCCGTGATCACCGCCACCCTGCATGAGGCGGAAATGACCCTGCTGATTGCCGTGGGGCTGGTGATCCTGGTGGTGTACCTGTTCCTGGGTAACTTCCGTGCTTCGCTGATCCCGACTCTGGCGGTGCCGGTGTCGCTGGTGGGCACCTTTGCGGTGATGTACCTGTACGGCTTTTCGTTGAACAATTTCTCGCTGATGGCGCTGATCCTCGCCACCGGGCTGGTGGTGGACGATGCGATCGTGGTGCTGGAGAACATTTCCCGGCACATCGACGAGGGCGTGCCACCGATGAAAGCCGCCTACCTGGGCGCTCAGGAAGTCGGCTTTACCTTGCTGTCGATGAACGTGTCGTTGGTGGCGGTGTTCCTGTCCATTCTGTTTATGGGCGGCATTGTCACCAACCTGTTCCGTGAGTTTTCCATCACCTTGTCGGCGGCGATCATCGTCTCACTGATTGTCTCGCTGACCCTGACGCCCATGCTCTGTGCCCGTTGGTTGAAGCCGCATGTGAAGGAGCGGCAGACCGGTTTGCAGCGCTGGAGCCAGAAGGTCAACGACCGCATGGTCGCCGGCTACGCCACCAGCCTGGATTGGGTGTTGCGCCATCGGCGCCTGACCTTGCTCAGCCTGTTGGTCACCGTGGGCGTGAATATCGCGCTGTACGTGGTGGTGCCCAAAACCTTCATGCCCCAGCAGGACACCGGCCAGTTGATCGGTTTTGTGCGCGGCGACGATGGCCTGTCGTTCAGCGTGATGCAGCCGAAGATGGAGATCTTTCGCCAGGCGGTGCTCAAGGACCCGGCGGTGCTCAGTGTGGCCGGCTTTATCGGTGGCAACCAAGGCACTAACAACGCAGTGATGCTGGTGCGCCTCAAGCCGCTTGGCGAACGCAAGATCTCCGCCCAGGCGGTGATCGAGCGCTTGCGCAAGGAGGTGCCGCTGGTGCCGGGCGGGCGCTTGTTCCTCATGGCCGACCAGGACCTGCAGTTCGGGGGCGGCCGCGACCAGACCAGCGCGCAATATTCCTACATCCTGCAAAGCGGCGACCTGGCCGCGTTGCGCCTGTGGTACCCGAAAGTGGTGGCGGCGATGCGTGAGTTGCCGGAGCTGACTGCCATCGACGCCCGCGAAGGCCGCGGCGCGGCCCAGGTGACGTTGATTGTCGACCGCGACCAGGCCAAGCGCCTGGGCATCGACATGGATATGGTCACGGCGGTGCTCAACAACGCCTACAGTCAGCGGCAGATTTCCACCATCTACGACAGCCTCAACCAGTACCAGGTGGTGATGGAGGTCAACCCCAAATACGCCCAGGACCCAATCACCCTCAACCAGATGCAGGTGATCACGGCCGACGGCGCGCGGGTACCGTTGTCGACCATTGCCCATTATGAAAACAGCCTGGCCGACGACCGTGTCAGCCATGAAGGCCAGTTTGCTTCGGAGAATATTGCCTTCGACATGGCGCCCGGCGTCACGGTGGAGCAGGGCACGGCGGCCATCGAGCGTGCGATTGCCAAGGTCGGGTTGCCCGAAGATGTGATCGCCAAGATGGCCGGCACCGCCGATGCGTTCGCCGCGACTCAGAAAGGCCAGCCGTTCATGATTCTCGGCGCGCTGGTGGCGGTGTACCTGGTGCTGGGTATTTTGTATGAAAGCTACATTCACCCGCTGACCATCCTGTCTACGCTGCCGTCGGCCGGTGTCGGTGCGTTGTTGGCGATCTACCTGCTAGGCGGCGAGTTCAGCCTGATTTCCTTGCTGGGTTTGTTCCTGTTGATCGGCGTGGTGAAGAAAAACGCGATCCTGATGATCGACCTCGCGCTGCAGTTGGAGCGCAACGACGGCATGAGCCCGCTGGAGTCGATCCGCAGCGCCTGCCTCTTGCGGCTGCGGCCGATCCTGATGACGACCCTGGCCGCGATCCTCGGTGCCTTGCCGTTGCTGCTCGGCAGCGGCGATGGCGCGGAAATGCGTCACCCGTTGGGCCTGACCATCATTGGCGGCCTGGTGTTCAGCCAGATCCTGACCCTTTACACCACCCCGGTGGTTTACCTTTACCTCGACCGCGCGCGCCACCGCTTCAATGCCTGGCGCGGCGTGCGTACCGATGCTGCCCTGGACACTGCGCTATGACCGACCCCACCAACGCCCCTGCAACCCCTGTAGGAGCGAGCTTGCTCGCGAAGAACGCCCATGCGCCGCGCTCATCCAGAATGAACGCGTTATCGTTGACGGCTTTCGCGAGCAAGCTCGCTCCTACAGTGGGACTGGCTATGTTGCTCAGCGCCTGCGCCATCGGCCCTGACTACAACCGCCCGCAGGTCATCGAGCCGGTGCAGTTCAAGGAGGCCCAGGGCTGGCGCCAGGCCAACCCCAGCGACTCCCTGGCCCGCGGCGCCTGGTGGGAGCTGTACGGTGACCGTCAACTCAACGACCTGGTGGTACGCCTCAACGCCTCCAACCAGACCGTCGCCCAGGCCGAAGCGCGTTTTCGTCAGGCAAAGGCATTGGTGCGCAGCTCACGCGGGGCGTTTTACCCCAGCGTTGACCTGAGCGTTGGCAAAACCCGCGCCAGCCAGGGCACCGGCAGCAGCAGTGCCAGCCTCAGCAGTTCCAGCAGCGGCATCCGCGACACCCTCAACGCGCAGTTAGGTGTGAGCTGGGAAGCCGATATCTGGGGCAAATTGCGCCGTGGCCTGGAGGCCAACGAAGCCAGTGCCGAGGCAAGCTCGGCCGACCTGGCCGCAATGCGCCTGAGCCAACAGTCGGAACTGGTGCAAAGCTACCTGCAATTGCGGGTCATGGACGAGCAGACGCGCCTGCTGCAAGCCACGTTGGACACCTACCAGCGCTCGTTGAAAATGACCGAAAACCAGTACCGTGCCGGTGTGGCCGGCAAGGATGCCATCGCCCAGGCGCAAACTCAGCTCAAGACCACCCAGGCCAGCCTGATTGACCTGATCTGGCAGCGCGCCCAGCTGGAAAACGCCATTGCGGTGTTGATCGGCGAGGCGCCGGCTAACTTCAATCTGGCTGTGAGCAACGACATCCCGGCCCTGCCGCAGATACCGGTGAGCCTGCCGTCCCAATTGCTGGAGCGCCGCCCCGATATCGCCTCGGCCGAGCGCTCGGTCATCGCCGCCAACGCCAATATCGGCGTGGCCAAGGCGGCTTATTATCCGGACCTCAGCCTGAGCCTGCAGGGCGGCTATTCCAGCAGTACGTACGAGGACTGGATCAGCCTGCCGAACCGTTTCTGGTCAGTGGGGCCGAAACTGGCGATGACCTTGTTCGATGGCGGCCAGCGTTCGGCGGAAGTCGACCGCAGCGTGGCCAGCTACGACGAGACCGTGGCCAAGTACCGCCAGACCGTGCTGGACGGTTTCCGTGAGGTGGAAAACTACATGGTGCAGCTCAAGGTGCTCGCCGACGAGGCGGTGGTCAGCAATGAAGCGCTGGAAGCCGCGCGTGAATCGTTGCGCTTGACCGAAAACCAGTACAAGGCCGGGTTGATTGCCTACCTGGACGTGGTCACGGTGCAGGCAACGGCCCTGAGTAACGAGCGTACGGTGTTGACCTTGCTGCAATCGCGCCTGGTGGCCAGTGTGCAGTTGATCGCTGCGTTGGGCGGAGGCTGGGACGGCCAGACGTCCCTGGCTGAAAAGGAGTGACCGGTGCGCCGCGCATCCTGTGGGAGCAAGACCCAACGTGTGGGCTTGCCCCAATGTCAGCCAGTTAAGCACCGTTCCCTGTGGGAGCTGGCTTGCCTGCGAAAGCGTTAGTGCAGTAGCAGATGGGGTGACTGACACACCGCCTTCGCGGGCAAGCCCGCTCCCACAGGGGACTTGCGCAAGCTCTGCATTTTGATGTTGAAAACACCCTGATCGCGCCATGCGATTGACGCCAGAAACGGCGTCATGGCCAATGGGTTAATTAATCACCTACCCGAGATTCATACTCGCTACAATCGCCCGATTTGCCACCCGGCACGGGCTTTTGCGCCCCGTCGCCTGCGAGACATGCCATGCTGATCGGTAGCTATTCAACCTCCCTTGTCGTGATTTCCCTGTGCGTGGCCATCCTGGCGTCCTACACCGCGTTGGACCTGGCCGGGCGTATCGCGACGGCCAAGGGGCGGGCTGTTTACCTGTGGATCACGGGTGGCGCAGTGGCGATGGGTGTCGGCATCTGGTCCATGCACTTTATCGGGATGTTGGCCCTGCGCCTGCCGTTTTCCTTGGGCTTTGACGTGGCCATTACCCTGTTCTCGCTGTTGATCGCCGTGCTATCCAGCGGGTTTGCGTTATGGCTGGTCAGCCAGCCACGCTTACCAACCTGGCAACTGGCATTGGGCGCGCTGGTGATGGGGGCCGGTATCGCCAGCATGCATTACACCGGCATGGCCGCGATGCGTATGACGCCGGGGATTGATTACGACCCGACCTTGTTCGGCGCTTCGTTGATGATCGCGGTGGTGGCTTCCGGCGCCGCGCTGTGGATTGCCTTCAACCTGCGGCGCAACACACCTTATGTACGGCTGGCACGGGGTGGCGCCGCCGTGGTGATGGGCGTGGCTATCGTGGGGATGCACTACACCGGGATGGCTGCGGCACGCTTTGCCGATGGCAGCTTCTGCGGCGCCGCATTGACCGGCCTGAGCGGCAAGGGCCTGGATAACCTGGTCTTGGTCACTTCGCTGGCGGTGCTGGTCATTGCGCTGTTGACCTCGGTGCTGGATGCGCGCCTGGAAGCGCGCACCGCCGTGCTCACCGATTCCCTGACCCTGGCCAACCAGGAACTCACCCACCTGGCCCTGCATGACATGCTCACCGGCCTGCCTAACCGCACGTTGCTGGCTGATCGCATTCAACAAGGCATCCAGGCGGTAAACGAGCGGGGCGGTTGCTTTGCCTTGATGTTTATCGACCTGGATGGTTTCAAGCCAGTCAACGATGCCTTTGGCCATCACCTGGGCGACCAGTTGTTGCGCGACGTCGGCTTGCGCTTGCGCGAGGATTTGCGCAGCCAGGACACCCTGGCCCGCATCGGCGGTGATGAGTTCGTGTTGCTGGTGCAGCTCACCCAGCCCGACGATGCCATGGGCTTGGCCGAGCGCCAGGTGAGCCTGATCAACCGCCCGTTCACGGTGGCCGACCATGAGCTGCAAATCTCGGCCAGCATCGGTATCGCCATGTTCCCGGGCAACGGTAATAACCCCCAGGAACTGCTGATGAACGCCGACGCGGCGATGTATCACGCCAAGGGCATGGGCAAGAACGGCTATAGCTTCTTCGATGTGTCGATGAACACCAACGCGCGCAAACAGCTGCAATTGCTGCAAGACCTGCGCAATGCCCTGGAGCAGGGGCAGTTTCGTTTGCATTACCAACCCAAGTTCGACGCCGTCAGCGGTGTTGCCGTGGGGGCCGAGGCGCTGTTGCGCTGGGAGCATCCGCAACAGGGCTTGCTGATGCCCGCTACGTTTATTGCACTGGCGGAGAAAACCGGGCTGATCATTCCCATCGGTGAGTGGGTACTCGATGAAGCCTGCCGCCAGATGCGCCTGTGGTACGCCCAGGGCTATGAGAGCTGGCGCATCGCCGTCAACCTGTCGGCGCTGCAGTTCTGCCATGCCGGGCTGGTCAACAGCGTAGCGGCGGCGCTGGAGCTTCACCACTTGCCGGCCAACAGCCTCACGCTGGAAATCACCGAGACCACCGCCATGAGCGATGCCGATGCGAGCATGACGGTGTTGCAGCAGCTCTCGGACATGGGCGTGGACCTGTCCATCGATGACTTCGGCACCGGTTACTCCAGCCTGATGTACCTCAAGCGCCTGCCGGCCAACGAGTTGAAGATCGACCGCGGTTTTGTGCGTGACCTGGAACACGACAGCGACGACGCGGCCATCGTCTCGGCCATCGTGGCCCTGGGCCAGGCCCTGGGCCTGCGAATTGTCGCTGAAGGCGTGGAGACCGATATGCAGCAGGACTTCCTCACCCGCCTGGGATGTGACGCCTTGCAAGGTTTCTTGTTGGGGCACCCGTTGCCAGCCGACAGCTTTATGGCCAATATCCGTCGCACCGAAGAGCCGGTAGCGCCTGACAAAAGCATTAAGTGAAAGGTATTCTTGGATCCAACCCTAAACATCCGGTTGAATCAGGAGGCCGCAGCCATGGACAAAGTCGTCATCATCACGGGGGGCAGCCGTGGCATTGGCGCCCAGACAGCATTGCTCGCGGCTCGCCAGGGCTATCGCATCTGCATCAACTACCAGGCGGATGAAGACGCGGCCCACCGTGTACTTGAACAGGTGCGTGCGTTGGGGGCCCAGGCGATTGCCGTGCGGGCCGATGTCAGCATCGAGGATGAAGTGATCGGCCTGTTCAATCGTGTTGATGCGGAGTTGGGGCGGGTCACTGCGCTGGTCAACAACGCTGGCACCGTGGGGCACAAGTCACGGGTTGATGAGATGTCCGAGTTTCGTATCCTCAAAATCCTCAAGACCAATGTGTTGGGCCCGATTCTGTGTGCCAAGCACGCGGTGCTGCGCATGTCGCCACGGCATGGCGGGCAGGGCGGCAGTATCGTCAACGTGTCGTCGGTGGCGGCGCGGCTGGGCTCGCCGGGCGAGTATGTCGACTACGCCGCCTCCAAGGGCGCGCTGGATACCTTCACTATCGGCTTATCGAAAGAGGTCGCAGGTGAGGGTATCCGTGTCAACGCGGTACGCCCTGGCTATATCTTTACCGACTTCCATGCCCTGAGCGGCGACCCGGACCGGGTCAGCAAGCTGGAGTCCGGAATCCCGATGGCGCGGGGCGGGCGCCCGGATGAAGTGGCGGAGGCGATTATCTGGTTACTGTCGGACAAGGCGTCGTATTCCACCGGAACGTTCATTGACCTGGGCGGCGGCCGTTAAGGCGTTGGCCGATCAGGTCCGCAGCGTGCGCAGCACCTCGTAGCCGTACCAGGAGAACTGCCGGAGCAGGTCGGCTTCGGAGTGCTTCACCACGCCATAGCCGCAGTTGGAAAAACCCTCGATATGGCCATTGCGGCTATCGCTGCCATTGAGGGTTCGATCATCGACGTTATCGAGAAAACGCAGCACTTTGTCCAGATCGTAGGCCGCATCAGCTCTGGCCTGCGGGTCTGGATTGGCTTGCGTCCAGTCGCCGACCTGTCGCTTGAGGTCATCGACGACCTGATAGAAATCGCAGCCCTTGAGGAAGTTTTTCGTCACGCTACTGTGCTCAATGATCGCCTCTGCCGAGCGATGATCACCGGCAGGGCGCCCGCTCGGACCTTTCATCTGACGCATCTGCTGTTGTTCCGCCCAGCGCATGTAGTGGTGAGGGACGGGAAAAGGCTTCAGGTTAAGGGGTGCACTTGCTGGCAGTGGGCAGTTTTTCCAGGTAATCACGCAGGTCTCTTTATTCGGTCTGTGGAGGCCTCTGAGTCGTTAAGACGCGACGGTAGGTTCCATTTAGAACGAGCGCACAATCCGCCCTAATGTCTCCATGGCCTTCTCCGAGGCTTCGCTCCACGGGCTGCCATAGTTCAAGCGTATGCAGTTTCTGAAGCGCTGGGTCGCGGAAAAGATTGGCCCCGGCGCAATGCTGATGCCCTGGGCCAGGGCCATCTGGAACAATTTCAGCGAGTCGGTCTGCTCCGGCAATTCCAACCACAAAAAATAGCCTCCGGCAGGTTGGCTGACCCGCGTCTGTGCCGGGAAGTAGCGGGCGATGGCCGCCAGCATGGCGCTTTGCTGTTCTTCCAGGGCGTAGCGCAGTTTGCGCAGGTGCCGGTCATAGCCGCCGTGTTGCAGGTAATCGGCAATCGCCGCCTGGGCCGGCATCGACGGGCACAGTGAGGTCATCAATTTCAGCCGCTCCACCTTCTGTGCGAAGCGCCCGGCGGCGACCCAGCCCACCCGGTAACCGGGCGCCAGGCTCTTGGCAAAGGAGCCGCAGTGCATTACCAACCCTTCGGTATCGAAGGCCTTGGCCGGTTTCGGCGCTTGTTGCCCGTAATACAGCTCGGCGTAGACGTCATCTTCGATCAACGGCACTTGATGGCTGCGCAGCAGTTCCACCAGCGCCTGTTTTTTCTCTTCAGGCAGCGTGGCGCCCATGGGGTTCTGGAAGCTGGTCATGGTCCAGCAGGCCTTGATCGGATAGCGCTCAAGGCTTTGGGCCAAGGCGCTCAGGTCGATACCGTCACGCGGATGCACCGGAATCTCCACGGCCTTGAGCTTCAAGCGTTCAAGCACTTGCAAGCAGGCGTAGAACGCCGGCGCTTCGATGGCGACCAGGTCGCCCGGTTCGGTCACGGCCTGCAGGCACAGGTTGAGCGCTTCGAGGGCGCCGTTGGTGATCAGCAGCTCCTCCATCGGCAGCATCAGGCCGCCGACCATATAGCGCAGGGCAATCTGGCGGCGCAGTTGCGGGTTGCCTGGCGACATGTCGGTGACCACCAGGCGTGGGTCCATTTCGCGGCTGGCACTGGCCAGTGAGCGGGCCAGGCGTGGCAGCGGGAACAGCATGGGGCTGGGGAAGGCCGAACCGAAGGGTACGGTGTTGGGGTCTTTGATCGAGTCCAGTACCGAGAACACCAGCTCGCTCACGCCCACATCGGTGGACTCATGCACCTGCTCACTCACCACGGGTTCGGAAAACGGGCTGGGCGCATGGGTGTTGACGAAGTAGCCAGAGCGGGGGCGTGCGCGAATCAGGCCACGACGCTCCAGCAAGTAATAGGCCTGGAACACGGTGGACGGGCTGACGCCGTAGGCCTGGCTGGCATAGCGCACCGATGGCACGCGCTGGCCGGGGCCGAGGACGCCGGAGCGGATCAGTTCTGCGATGTCGTCGGCGAATTTTTCGTAGCGTTTCATGGCGGCCTAATTTGCTTTTTGAATGTGTACGCAGGGCGAACTGTGGGAGCTGGCTTGCCTGCGAAGGCGGTGTGTCAGTCACTGCATCTGTTACTGCACTACCGCTTTCGCAGGCAAGCCAGCTCCCACATTTGATCGTTATTGTTGATGAAATATCAGCGATTCAAGGGCGCAACGAAGCGGCTGTCGGCAGCGGTATAAATCCACGGCTCATCCACATCCGTCACTTTAAAACGGATAGTTTGAGAACTGCTGGCGGGTGTGTCCGCCAGCAACGCCACCGACACCGGTACATCGACAATTTCCCCGGGCGCCAGGCTGACCTGGGTCTTGCCTTGCAACTGGAAGCCCTCGGCATCCACCAGTTCCAGGCGGTAGTCCTGGCGCTGCTGGGTCTTGTTGATCACCTTGAGGCTGTAGATGTTCTCGATCAAGCCCTGGCTGTTTTCGCGGAACATACCGCGGTCCTTGGTGACATCCAGCGACACCATCGGCCGTTCAATCAGGGCCACCACCAATGCCGCGATCATCACCAGCAGCACGGCACTGTAGCCGATCAGGCGTGGCCGCAGCAGGTGAGTCTTGCCCCCCTGCAATTGATGCTCACTGGTGTAACTGACCAAGCCACGGGCATAGCCCATTTTGTCCATGATCGAATCACAGGCGTCGATGCAGGCCGCGCAGCCGATGCATTCCATTTGCAGGCCGTCGCGGATGTCGATGCCGGTGGGGCATACCTGCACGCACAGTTGGCAGTCGATGCAATCGCCCAGGCCAACTTCGGCTGGCTGCACGTCACGCTTACGCGGGCCACGCTGCTCGCCACGGGCGGCGTCGTAGGAAATGGTCAGGGTGTCTTTATCAAACATCACGCTCTGGAACCGTGCATAGGGGCACATGTGCATGCACACCGCTTCGCGCAGCCAACCGGCATTGAGGTAGGTGGCGCCCGTGAAAAACAACACCCAGAACAGGCTCACACCGCCCATCTGCCACGTCAGCAATTCAGCGGCCAAGGGGCGGATGGGGGTGAAATAGCCCACAAACGTCAGCCCGGTCAACACACTGATACCCAGCCACATCGTGTGTTTGGCCGAGCGACGTGCCAGCTTGTTCAGGCTCCAGGGCGCGGCCTGCAGTTTGATGCGCTGGTTGCGTTCACCCTCGGTGACCTTTTCACACCACATGAACAGCCAGGTGAACGAGCTTTGCGGGCAGGTGTAGCCGCACCAGACGCGGCCGGCGAACACCGTGATTGCAAAGAGGCCGAAGGCGCAGATGATCAGCAGCGCCGAGAGCAGGATGAAGTCCTGAGGCCAGAACGTCGCACCAAAGATATGAAATTTGCTCTCGGCCAGGTCCCACAGTACGGCTTGGCGCCCACCCCAGTTCAGCCACACGGTGCCGAAAAAAGCCAGGAACAGCAGGCCGGCACCGCCCACGCGCAAGGTGCGAAACAGCCCGGTAAAACTGCGGGTATGGATCAGGTTGTCGCTGGATTTGGCCTTCACCTTCTTTGGGTGAATGGGCTCAAAGGTTTCCACGGTTGGGATTCGTTCGCTCATGGTCGTTCGCTCATCAGCCTCCATCAGGCCGATGAAATATGGGCGACGGGCTGTTTACATAACAGACTCAGGTGGAGCGATAAAAACCGGATCAGATAGGCCTGGCGCGTTCTTGTGCGTCAATGTGCTGCACCCCCAGGGCATAGGGGTGCAGGGATTCATTGGATTCGATGATGCAGATCAATCAAATCACCGAACCAGGCTCTTGCGCCTTCACATGGTTACGGCCATCCGTGGCCCCTTCAACCGTCAGCGCGTCGGCTTCGGCTTCAGTGATATAGATCCGCTCGCCCGCCAGGTCCACATAGGACATGGCTTTGTCATTGTCGGTAAGGATCTTCACGCGGGTGGCTGGCAGGCTTTGCTCCTGGCCGTCCACGCCGAGCTTGAAGTAGCACAAATGGTTGTCGATGCGCAGGGTCATGGCGATCTCCTTTCTATGGGCTATATAGCCTTAGGCGGCACCTATGGAGGCAGGTTCCAGGCAACTGACTGGCGGTCTGCGCTGTCCACCCTTTAACTACCCATAATAAAAAGGAGTGTATCCATGGACGCCTGGTGGCATGTGGTATGGCAAACCCTGCAAGCCGAATTCGCGGACATCGGCGATGCCAGGCAACTCACCCAAGTGACCGTGCGCCTGCTGATCGCGGCGATCCTCGGCGGCATCCTGGGGTTTGAACGTGAGCACAAGGGCAAGGCGGCCGGGGTGCGCACCCATATGCTGGTGGCACTGGGCGCCGCGCTGTTCGTGCTGGTGCCGCAAATGTCCGGCAACCAGGCAGATGCCATGAGCCGTGTGGTTCAGGGGGTGATTGCGGGCATTGGCTTCCTCGGTGCCGGCACCATCCTCAAGGGCAAGGAAGACGAGGAGGGCCAGCATGTGAAGGGTCTGACCACGGCAGCCGGGTTGTGGATGACCGCCGCCATTGGCGTGGCGGCGGGCATGGGCCGTGAATCGACCGCGGTACTCAGTACCCTGCTGGCCCTGGCGGTGTTCAGCATCATGCCCAGAATCGTCAAAATGTTGGAAAAATGATGCCGCATCATGGATCACTGGATGCTTGGCGAATGCCAGGCTTGGATCCCTATTACCGGCGGCATAGTGGTCGGCGGCTCCTCCACGGGCGGTGGGTCGTTTTCCGGCGGTTCTTTCTCCGGAACGGGTGCCGGTTCGCCGGGCGGCAGAGGCGGGTTGTCGATATTCGGATCTTCAGGTTCAGGGGGGATCGGGATATTCATCGGTGTGGCCTCCTTTGTGCTTTGCTCTAGCGGTGGACCGCGGCCTGGGGCAATTGATTCCCTGCCCAGTGGCGGGATATCCACCTGAACTTTTGCTGCGCGCCCAGGCTCGGACCTTAAACGGCCACGCTCGGGGAGAGCGCCGCCGCCTTTGAATTCGGATCAAGCCAAGAGCGTCCACAGGGCGTAAGGGGAAGATGCTCGATGACTGCTGAAACACTGGTTCCAGAAGACTCCGTGCTGCCGCTGTCCCAGGCGCTGCTGTTACCCAGGATCGCGATCGAAAGCACCATGCCGGTCATCGACAACGGTGAGTTTGCCGTCAAGGCGGTGGTGGGCCAGCGGGTCCATGTGACCAGCAAAGTGTTTGCCGATGGCCACGATAAACTGGCGGTGTTGATCCGCTGGCGCGCCCTGAGAGATGAAAGCTGGCACAGCGTGGTCATGCTGGATATCGGCAACAATGGTTGGGAGGGCGCGTTTACCGTCGCCCGCCAAGGCCGCCATGAGTATTGCATCGAAGCCTGGATCGACACCTTTGCCAGCTTCTGTTACGAACTGCGCAAGAAGCATGAAGCTGGCGTGCCAGTCAGCCTGGAGTTGCAGGAGGGCCGCAGCCTGGTGTTGCAGGCCGCCGAACGCAGTGATAACGAACTGCGCGACCGCTTGATGTTGTTGCACCATGAGCTCTCCGGCCTGCTGGAAACCGAGCAGGTGGCGTTGTTCCTGCACGAAGACAGTGCACACCTGATGACCCAGGCCGACCATCGGGCCTATTTGAGCGTCAGCCCCGCGTACCCGATTGACGTGGAACGTGAAGCCGCACAATTTGCCAGCTGGTACGAGCTGTTTCCGCGCTCGATCACCGACGATCCGGCGCGGCACGGCACGTTTAACGACGTGCACGCGCGCTTGCCGATGATCCATGACATGGGTTTTGACGTGCTGTACTTTCCGCCGATTCACCCCATCGGCCGCAGTCATCGCAAGGGCAAGAACAATTCACTCACCGCCGGCCCCGATGATCCTGGCAGCCCCTATGCCATCGGGAGTGAGGAGGGCGGTCACGAGGCGATCCACCCGCAGTTGGGCACGCGCGATGATTTTCGTCGGTTGGTCCAGGCCGCTGCCGACCACGGCCTGGAAATCGCCTTGGACTTCGCGATCCAGTGCTCCCAGGATCACCCCTGGCTCAAGCAGCATCCGGGTTGGTTCAACTGGCGCCCGGACGGCACGATCAAGTACGCGGAAAACCCACCGAAAAAATACCAGGACATCGTCAACGTCGATTTCTACGCGGCCGATGCCATCCCGAGCCTGTGGACCGAACTGCGCGATATCGTGGTGGGCTGGGTGCAAGAGGGCGTGAAGACCTTTCGCGTCGACAACCCGCACACCAAGCCCCTGCCGTTCTGGCAATGGCTGATCAGCGACGTGCGCGCCAAGTACCCGGAGGTGATCTTCCTCGCCGAAGCCTTCACCACCCCGGCGATGATGGCGCGCCTGGGCAAGGTCGGCTATTCCCAGAGCTACACCTACTTCACCTGGCGCAACACCAAGGCTGAGCTGAGCGAGTACCTCACCCAACTGAACCAGTCGCCCTGGCGTGAGTGCTACCGCCCGAACTTCTTCGTCAATACGCCAGACATCAACCCCGGTTTCCTGCATGAATCCGGCCGCGCAGGCTTCCTGATCCGTGCTGCGCTGGCCACCATGGGCTCGGGGCTGTGGGGGATGTATTCAGGCTTTGAGTTGTGCGAAGCCGCGCCGGTGCCGGGCAAAGAGGAATACCTGGACTCGGAGAAGTACGAGATACGCCCCCGCGACTTCACCGCGCCCGGCAACATCATCGCCGAGATCGCCCAGCTCAACCGCATCCGCCGCCAGAACCCGGCGTTGCACACGCACCTGGGGCTCAAGCTCTACAACGCCTGGAACGACAACATCCTGTATTTCGGCAAGCGCAGCGAAGACGGCAGCAATTTCATTCTGGTCGCCGTCAATCTCGATCCGCACAACGCCCAGGAAGCCCACTTCGAATTGCCACTGTGGGAGATGGGCTTGCCCGACGATGCCCAGACCCAGGGCGAAGACTTGATGAACGGCCACCGCTGGACCTGGTACGGCAAGACCCAATGGACCCGGCTGGAACCGCAGATGCCGTTCGGCATCTGGCGCATCAGCACACCCTGAGTCTGATGAGGATCGAAATGGTGGGAGCGGGCTTGCTCGCGAAAGCGTTGTGTCAGCCAATGAATCTATGCACTGATCCACCGCTTTCGCGAGCAAGCCCGCTCCCACATGTACCGAGTTCAGTTAGCAAAATGTTGAGTTTTCCAGGAGTTTGCAATGGCCAAGAAACCCAAGGCAGCCACCTTTATCAAAGACCCGCTCTGGTACAAAGACGCGGTGATCTACCAGGTTCACGTCAAATCCTATTTCGACTCCAACAACGACGGCATTGGCGACTTTGCCGGGCTGATCGCCAAACTTGACTACATCGCTGACCTGGGCGTGAACACCATCTGGCTGCTGCCGTTCTACCCCTCGCCGCGCCGTGATGACGGCTACGACATTGCCGAATACCGCGGCGTGCACAGCGACTACGGGACGATGGCCGATGCCAAGCGCTTTATTGCCCAAGCCCACCAACGCGGGCTGCGGGTGATCACTGAACTGGTGATCAACCACACCTCCGACCAGCACCCCTGGTTCCAGCGTGCGCGCAAGGCCAAGCCAGGCTCGGCCGCACGGGACTTTTACGTGTGGTCGGACGATGACCAGAAATACGACGGCACGCGCATTATTTTCCTCGACACCGAAAAGTCCAACTGGACCTGGGACCCGGTGGCCGGCCAGTACTTCTGGCACCGCTTTTACTCGCACCAACCGGACCTCAACTTCGATAACCCGCAGGTCATGAAAGCGGTGCTGTCGGTAATGCGCTATTGGCTCGACCTGGGCATCGATGGCCTGCGCCTGGACGCCATTCCCTATTTGATCGAACGAGACGGCACCAACAACGAGAACCTGGCGGAAACCCACGACGTCCTCAAGCAGATCCGCGCCGAGATCGACGCCCATTACCCCGACCGCATGCTCCTGGCCGAAGCCAACCAGTGGCCGGAAGACACGCAGCTGTACTTTGGAGACAGAAAGGGCGACGACGGCGATGAATGCCATATGGCATTCCACTTCCCGCTGATGCCGCGTATGTACATGGCGTTGGCCCAGGAAGATCGCTTCCCCATCACTGACATTCTGCGCCAGACCCCGGAGATTCCCGCCAATTGCCAGTGGGCAATTTTCCTGCGCAACCATGATGAGCTGACCCTGGAAATGGTCACCGACAAAGAGCGTGACTACCTGTGGAACTACTACGCCGCAGACCGCCGCGCCCGCATCAACCTGGGCATTCGACGGCGCCTGGCGCCGCTGGTGGAGCGTGATCGTCGGCGGGTGGAACTGCTTAACAGCTTGTTGCTGTCGATGCCCGGCACGCCGACCTTGTACTACGGCGATGAAATCGGCATGGGCGACAACATCTACCTGGGCGACCGTGACGGCGTGCGCACGCCCATGCAATGGTCCATCGACCGCAATGGCGGTTTTTCCCGTGCCGACCCGGCCAGCCTGGTGCTGCCGCCGATCATGGACCCGCAATACGGCTACCAGTCGGTCAACGTCGAGACCCAGGCCCAGGACCCGCACTCATTGCTCAACTGGACCCGGCGCATGCTCGCAGTGCGCAAACAATCCAAGGCGTTTGGCCGTGGCAGCCTGAAAATGTTGTCACCGGCTAACCGGCGCATCCTGGCTTACACCCGTGAATACACCGGTGAAGACGGCCACACCGAGATCATCCTGTGCGTGGCCAACGTGTCGCGCAGCGCCCAGGCGGCGGAGCTGGACCTGTCGGCCTTTGCCGGCATGGTGCCGGTGGAGATGCTCGGCGGTAATGCCTTCCCGCCGATCGGCCAGCTGAATTTCCTGCTGACCCTGGCGCCCTATGGTTTCTATTGGTTCGTGCTGGCCGCGGAAAACCAGATGCCCAGCTGGCATGTGGAACCGGCGCAAAGCATGCCCGACTTCACCACTTTGGTACTGAAAAAACGCATGGAAGAGTTATTGGAAGAACCTTGCCGCACCAGCCTGGAGCACACTTCATTGCCGGCCTGGCTGCCCAAGCGTCGCTGGTTTGCCGGCAAAGACACGGCAATCGACACGGTGCACATCGCCTACGGCGTGCGTTTTGGCGACCCGCAGCATCCGGTGTTGCTCAGTGAGATCGAAGTGACCAGTGCTGGCCAGGTTAACCGCTACCAACTGCCCTTGGGCTTCCTTGGCGAAGACCAGTTCACCAGCGCCTTGCCCCAGCAATTGGCGTTGGCCCGGGTGCGACGCACCCGCCAGGTGGGTTTGGTGACCGATGCCTTCAGCCTTGAGCATTTTATCCTTGAGGTGATCCAGGCCATGCAGGCCGCTACCGTGCTGAGTACCCCTGACGGCGATCTACGGTTTGAGGCGACTGAACACTTGGCCGCGCTGCAACTGACCCGTGAATCGCCGGTGCGTTATTTGTCTGCCGAGCAATCCAACAGCTCGGTGGTGGTCGGTGACAGCCTGGTGCTCAAGCTGATTCGTAAAGTCAGCGCCGGCGTGCACCCGGAGCTGGAAATGAGCGCCTACCTGACCGCCGCCGGCTACCCGAACATTTCGCCGCTGCTGGGCTTTATGAGCCGCCGCGACGGGCAGGGGCAGGACAACCTGCTGATGATTGCCCAGGGTTACTTGAGCAACCAGGGCGATGCCTGGAGCTGGACCCAGAACAACCTGGAGCGGGCGATCCGCGATGAGCTGGCCGACGCGATCTCTGAACAGGAACAGCACTACAACGCCCTCGGCGAGTTGGCGGATTTTGCCGGTTTGCTCGGTCAGCGCCTGGGTGAAATGCACGTGGTATTGGGTGCGCCAACGAGCGATAAAGCCTTCAAGCCCGAAGTCACCACGGCCAAGGACACCCAAGCCTGGGCCAAGGATGTCGGGGCCCAGATCGACCGTGCCCTGCAGTTGCTCAAGCTTCATCAAAGCCAGTTGAACCCCGCCGACCAGGCGTTGGTCAGTGAATTACTGGCGCAGAAAAAAGCCATCGCCTCGCATGTTCAGGCGTTGGCCAAAGCCACGGCGGGCGGGTTGCGTATTCGCGTCCACGGTGACTTGCACCTGGGCCAGGTATTGGTGGTCAAGGGCGATGCCTACTTGATCGACTTTGAGGGCGAGCCGGCGCGGCCGCTGCATGAGCGGCGCGGCAAGCACAGCCCTTATAAGGATGTGAGCGGTGTGCTGCGTTCCTTCGATTATGCGGCGGCCATGGCGCTGAATGTGCAAGGGGTGGATCACACGCCAGAAGCGAACGCAGCGCGCAAACGCGTGACCGACCGCTACCTGAATGAAGCCCGCGTAGCATTTACCCAGGCTTATCAGGCCGCTGCGTCTACACTGGCGCATGACTGGCAGGATGCCAACGGCCACGACGCAGCGCTGACCTTGTTCAGCCTGGAAAAGGCCGCGTACGAAGTGGCCTACGAAGCAGAAAACCGCCCGACCTGGCTGCCGGTGCCCCTGCAAGGGCTGCACGGCTTGCTGAGCGGGCTGACACCTATATCGAAACCTGTACGCGGTGGGGAGACGTCATGAGTTTTACACAGAGAGAACCGCTGCAGCCCAAGTTGACTGCATTGCCGGCGTCCAAGGACGTCGATGCGCTGGTGCGCGCCGAGCACCCCGATCCCTTTTCGATCCTGGGGCCCCATGATGACGAGCAGGGCGGCCAGTTTATCCGTGCGTTCCTGCCGGAGGCCCTGAGTGTTCAGGTGCTGGCGCGTGACACGGGCGAGCCGTTTGGCAGCCTCGACGCCACCCAGGTGCCGGGCCTGTTTGTCGGGCACTTCAACCCTCGCCAGCCCTACCTGCTGAAAATCCAGTGGGCCGGCGGTGAGCAGATCACCGAAGACCCTTACAGCTTCAGCCAATTGCTGCTGGGGGAAATGGACCTGTACCTGTTTGCCGAAGGCAATCACCGTGACCTGGGCAACTGCCTGGGGGCTCAGGTGGTCAGCGTCGACGGCGTGCAGGGCGTGCGCTTTGCCGTCTGGGCGCCGAACGCACGGCGGGTTTCGGTGGTGGGCGACTTCAATATCTGGGACGGGCGCCGCCACCCGATGCGCCTGCGCCATCCATCGGGCGTGTGGGAAATCTTCATCCCACGCCTGCAGCCGGGCGCGGCCTACAAGTATGAAATTCTCGGCGCCCACGGCATTCTGCCGCTCAAGGCCGACCCCGTGGCGCTGGCCACCCAACTGCCGCCGGACACCGCTTCCAAGGTCGCCGCACCTTTGCAAGTGGATTGGCAGGACCATGAGTGGATGCAATCGCGGGGCGACAAGCAGAAATCCACCGCGCCGTTGTCGATCTACGAGCTGCATGTGGGGTCCTGGCAGTGCGAGCTGGACGAGGCCGGTGAAGTGGCCCGGCAATATGGCTGGCGTGAGCTGGCCGAGCGGCTGATTCCTTACGTTCAACAATTGGGCTTCACCCATATCGAACTGATGCCGATCATGGAGCACCCCTTCGGTGGCTCCTGGGGCTATCAGGCGTTATCCCAGTTTGCCCCCAGCGCACGCTTTGGCTCGCCGGAAGACTTTGCCTGGTTCGTCAATGCCTGCCATCAGGCCGATATCGGTGTGATCCTCGACTGGGTGCCAGCGCATTTCCCCACCGATACCCACGGCCTGGCGCAATTTGACGGCACCGCACTGTACGAATACGCCAACCCCTTGGAAGGTTTTCACCAGGATTGGGACACGCTGATCTACAACCTGGGCCGCACCGAGGTCCACGGTTTCATGCTCGCGTCGGCCTTGCACTGGCTCAAGCATTTCCATGTGGACGGCCTGCGCGTGGACGCCGTGGCCTCCATGCTGTATCGCGATTATTCACGCAAGGCCGGTGAATGGGTGCCCAACCGCCATGGCGGTCGCGAGAACCTGGAAGCCATCGACTTCTTGCGGCACCTGAACGACGTGGTCGCCCTTGAAGCGCCGGGCGCCTTGGTGATTGCCGAGGAGTCCACGGCCTGGCCGGGCGTCAGCCAGCCGACCCAACAGGGTGGCCTGGGCTTCAACTACAAATGGAACATGGGCTGGATGCACGACTCCTTGCATTACATCCAGCAAGATCCGGTGTACCGCGCCCATCATCACAACGAGCTGAGTTTCGGGTTGGTGTATGCCTGGTCCGAGCGCTTTATCCTGCCGATTTCCCATGATGAGGTGGTACACGGCAAGCACTCGCTGATCGACAAGATGCCCGGCGACCGCTGGCAGAAATTTGCCAACCTGCGCGCCTACCTCAGTTTCATGTGGATGCACCCCGGCAAGAAGCTGCTGTTCATGGGCTGCGAATTTGGCCAATGGCGCGAGTGGAACCACGACCAGCAACTGGATTGGTATTTGCTGCAGTACCCCGAGCACCGTGGCGTGCAGAAGCTGGTGGGCGACCTGAACCGCCTGTACCGCGAAGAACCTGCGTTGCACGAACAGGACGATGCGCCCCAGGGCTTCCAATGGCTGATCGGTGATGACGCGATCAACAGCGTTTACGCCTGGCTGCGCTGGAGCAAGGATGGCAAACCGGTGTTGGTGGTTGCCAACTTCACCCCGGTGCCTCGCGAAGGCTACGCAGTCGGTGTGCCGTTTGGCGGGCGTTGGAGTGAGGTGATCAACAGTGATGCCGACACCTACGCCGGCTCCAATTACGGCAATGGCGGCGCGGTATCTACCCAGGATGAGCCGCGCCATGGGCAACCGGTGTCGCTGTCGCTGAACTTGCCGCCCTTGGGTGTGCTGATTTTGCGGCCCGAGGAGCATGAAACGCTCTAGCGCGGCGGATGCTGCTGTTCGGCTTGCTGGCAAGGTGCCACAATGGCGCCTTTGTCGTCGCCGTTCACACAGGCCAATCCCATGAATAGCCTCGGGCAAGATCAGGGTCAGCAAATCGAAGAGCAGGTGCGAACCGACCGTTTGCACCAGCTGTTTCGTCAATCATTCTCGGCGATCTTCGGCAGCTACCTGGGCGCCGTCATGCTCTGCTGGCTGTGCTGGGATCGGTTCGATCATCAGGTCATCCTGGTGTGGCTGGTGGTGCTGGCGGGCTCGTCCTTGGTGCGCCTGCATCTGTTCGTGCAATGGTTTCGCTGCCCGGACGCGGGGCGCACACCCGCCCGTTGGGAACGCCGCTACTGGGTCACGCTGATGCTGTCGGCGGGGATTTGGGGCGGCGGGGCGCTGGCGGTGATGCCGGTGGATGACCGTTTATCCCAGGTGTTGGTGATGCTGTTTACCGTGGGCATGTCGGTCAGTGCGGTGTCCTGTTATTCGGCCTATCGCTACATGACGCTGGGTTCCATGGCGCTGGTGTTGCTTCCCTGTACGGTATGGATGCTGCTCCAGCCGTCGCCGATGCAAGTCGGCGTGGCGCTGGCGGTGCTGGTGTTTGCCTCGTTTGTGGTCGGGGCGACGCACAAACTCTCCGATGCCCTGGAGAAAGCCTTTCGCCTGACGCGGCAGATGGAGCGCGCTCATCATATTTCCACCCGCGCCGCCCAGACCGATGAACTGACCGGGCTGATGAACCGTCGGGCGTTTTACGAGCAAGCCCAGTTGCTTTACGCCCAGTGCCTGCGCGAGCAGCAGCCGCTGTGTGCGTTGATGATGGACATGGACCACTTCAAAGCCATCAATGACACCTACGGCCACCAAGCCGGTGACCAGGTGTTGCGCCAGATTGGCGCGGTGATCAGCGCATCCTTTCGCCAGACCGATATCTACGGTCGCCTGGGAGGCGAGGAGTTTGCCGTGTTGCTGCCCAATACCTCATTGGAAACCGCGCGCGGCATTGCCGAGCAGTTGATCCAGAAAATTGGTGACTTGCCCGCCGACCCGGTCCAGGGGGTGAGCGCCAGCCTGGGCGTGGCATCCACCCACGCTCAGCATCTGGATTTGAACGGCTTGATGAACAGCGCCGACAAGGCCCTGTACCAGGCCAAGGCATCGGGCCGCAATCAGGTGGCGGTCGTCGACTGATCCTTGCTCATCGCCTTTGCCAGCACTCGCGCAACCTGGTCGGCGGAGTAGGGCTTGGCGAGGAATTCAAAGCCTTCATAGCCGCTGTCCGCCAGTTCCTCGCTGTAGCCGGAGACGAGTACCACGGGCAGGTCCGGGCGGCGCTGGCGCAGTAGCTTGACCATGGCCACGCCGGTCATGCCGGGCATCACCACGTCGGAGAAAATCGCATCGAACCCCTGGACGTCTGTGCCGGCGAGGTTCAGCGCCTGTTCGGCATTGGTCGCCCACGTGGTCTGGTAACCCAGGTCCTTGAGGATCTGGCTGGCGAAGCGTCCTACCTCAAGGTTGTCTTCGACGATCAGCACGTGCTGATGAGCCGCCTCTTGCGGCGCTGGCAAGTCTGTATGCGAGTCTTGTTCCGGCGCCGCTTCGCCTTCTACTTGCGGCAGGTACAAGGTAAACACCGTGCCGTGGCCCAGGGTGCTGGCCACATCGATATTGCCGCCTGACTGCTTGGCAAAGCCGAATACCTGCGACAGGCCAAGGCCCGTGCCTTTGCCCACGGCCTTGGTGGTGAAGAACGGCTCGAAGATGCGCTCGAAGGTATCGCTGGGAATCCCGGGGCCGGTGTCGGCCAGGGAAATGGCGATGTAGGGCATGCACGACTCGGCATCCCCGCGGATACGTGGCAGCGTTTGCTGCCCGGCAACCTTCAGGGTCAGGGTACCCTGGCCGTCCATCGCATCGCGGGCGTTGAGGGCGATGTTGATCAGCGCGGTTTCGAACTGGCTGGGGTCGATGCGCGCATAGCAGGGCTGATCAGGCAATTGCACCTGCACATGAATGCGTGCGCCGGTGACGCTTTCGAGCATCTCGCCGATGTTCTGCACGCGCTGGCCGACATCGAAGACCTGCGGGTTCAACGGTTGGCGACGGGCAAAGGCGAGCAGTTGGCTGGTGAGCTTGCTGGCCCGCTCCACGGTGTCGGACACCGCGCACATATAACGTTGCCGACGCTCTTCGGACAGGCCCGGTTGGCGCAGGAAATCCACGGATGAGCGGATAATGGTCAGCAGGTTGTTGAAGTCATGGGCGACGCCACCGGTCAGTTGGCCGATGGCCTCAAGTTTTTGTGACTGGCGCAGTGCAGCTTCGGCTTCGGCCAGCGCACGGGTACGCTCATTCACGCGCTGCTCGAGGTTGGCATTGAGTTCCGCATAGGCGGCCAGGCCCTTACGCACGGCGGCGTCGGCGCGCACGCGCTCGATGTGCGCCCAGGAACGCTCGGTGACTTCGCCCAACAGCGCGATGTCGTAGGACGACCAAAAACGCGGCACTTTGTCGTGTACGGCCATCAGGGCGGTGAGCCGCCCGTCTTTGATCAAGGGCATGCAAATAGTGGCTGTCACACCGAGCGCCTGGAAGCTTGCGGCATCCTGGGGCGGCAACTCGATCAGGTTATTGCGTATCACCAGTGGCTCGCCGGCACGCAAGCAGTTGACCGCGCACTCGCCAAACGCCGCCAGGCTGTAATGGCCGATGATGCTCGGCGAGCCTTGCGCCGACCAGTCGCCGCGAATGGAGAAGCCGTCTTGATCTTCGTCCATGTCGGCGTAGGCGCAGATGGATACCTGCAGGTGCTGGGCCAACAAACGGGTGGTCGACGTCATGATGGTTTCGGCGTCGGTGGCGTTGGTCACGCAGTTGCTAATGGCGTCCAGCACTTCAAGACGACGGGCCAGGAACACCGTGGCAGTGGTTTCGGTCACCGTGTCGAGCAGACCGACCACCACGCCCTGGGCGTTGCGAATCGGGCTGTAGCAAAAGGTGAAATAGGCTTGTTCCGGCGCTTCGTTGCGTTGGATCAACAGCGGGAAGTTTTCGATATAGGTGGCGTGCCCGTCGAACGCAGCGTCGGCGATAGGGCTGATATCGTCCCACACCTCGTGCCAGATCTCGTTGAACGGGCGGCCCAACGCATCGGGTTTGCTGCCCAGGATGGGCGTGAACGCGTCGTTGTAGAGGGTAATCAACTGAGGCCCCCAGACGATGGCCTGGGGGAAACTTGACGCGAAGGACAGCGCAACGGTTGTCTTCAACACATCGGGCCAGTGCTCAAGCGGCCCCAGGGGCGTGCTGGCCCAATCATGCTGACGAACCCGCTCTGCCATTTCGCTGCTGCCTTGCAGCCAATTCATCATTGGGTTCACACCTTGCTTGCCACGTATTGTTTAGCTTTGAAGAGCCCGACCGACTAGCAACAGACCGGAATGACCGCATTCAGTTCAGCGCGATTATCTCCCTGATAGCACTTTGATTTCATTGTCTATTTGCACGCCGTCATTGTTGGCCGGGTTGGGCCGGCGCCCAACCTTCACTGCGTGCCGAATAAACCCGTCCAATAGATGCCCGCGTCACTCTTGGGGTCCATCGCGTAGGCGGCGCCCAAGTCGCGAAATTGCGGGTTCATCAGGGTGGCGCAGTGGCCGGGGCTGGCGAGCCAACCGTCGACGACCTTGCGCGGCGTGTCGAGGCCGGCGGCGATGGTTTCGCCGATGTTCTTCGCGATATACCCGGCCAGTTCGGCGCGGTCACCGGGCGTACGACCGTCGTGGTCCAGGTGGTCGAAGAAGTTGCCGTTGGCCATGTTGCGCGTGTGGCTGTTGGCCGCGCTGGCCAGCGTGTCGTTCCACGACAGCGGTGTGGTCGCGGTGAACGCCTGGGTGCCGCACTGGCGCGGCTCGGCACGCGCGGTGTTGATCAGGTCGAGCAGTTTTCTCCCTTCGGTTTGCCAGTCGCCCAGTCCACTGGTCAGCAGCGGGCGGGCCAGCACGATGCGCCAGTCCTGGCCGCTGTTGCTGACGCCGATGTCGACAAATTGCGGATCGAGCACTACGCGGCAGAAGCTTTCGCGTACCGCTTTCATCGCAGCCTCGGCATCCTTGGGCCCGGACAGGCTGATGGCCTGCACGTTCACCATCGGGTACGCAGCCCGCGCCAGCGACTGCTGCAAATCGCCGACATTGGAGGCCGGCAATACCAGCCGTGTGTCGCTGGCCAGCGGTGGCAGCTCCTGGGAACCCTGGTCACCGCAGCGTTGTACCTGGCTGCGGTATTGGTTGATCTGTTGGACTAACTGACTTTCTTCATTCGCCATCGCGCTGGCGCAGAACACCGTAGTGGCGGCCAGCGTCGTAAGACCCATCATCAATGACAGAACGCGCATGGACGTTACCCTTGAGCTTGGAAGTGCCCATGATGCGCGATCCAGGTGCATCCATGCACCCGTTGGTCCGAACTTTTTTGCTCAGTTCTTGAATGCCGAGTGTTTCGCGCCCTGATCGCAGAGGGCAAACACCACCACCAACAAGGCAGAAATCGCCAGGATCACCACCACACCATCGGTGGAGTGGGTGGCCGAGGCCGCTACCATCGACAGTGCGCCCAGCGGTGCCAGGCCACCAGCAATGGCGGTGCCGATTTCCCGCCCGGTGCCAAAACCCGAAGAGCGCGTTTGCGTCGGGAACTGCCGGCTCAGGAACGAGCCCTGGGGCGCAAACATCATCGGCGCGAGGATACCGGTGCCCACACCGATGGCGAGGTAGATCATCAGGCTTTCACCACTGTTGAGCAGGGCCAGGAACGGGTAGGCGAACAACAGCGAGCACAGCCCGCCGAGCATCAGTACGGTCTTGCTGCTCCACTTGTCACACAGCCAGCCAAAGCAGGGCACGGCGACGATGGCCACTAGGCTAGCGATGGTCACCGACAGCGAGGTGACATGCACATCCACGTCTTTGAACTGTGTCAGGTACGCCAGGGAGAAGGTCTTGAAGATGTAGCTCAAGGCGTTGTAGCCAATCGCGACAAAAAACACCACGGCGAGGCCCTTGAGGTCGTTCTTGAACAAGGCTTTGAGGGGGGATGGCTTGGCCTTGGCTTTTTCCGTGCTCAGCGCTTCGAACTGCGGAGTTTCGGGAATGCTGTTGCGCACCCACAGGCCGACGCCCACCAGCACGATGCTGCAGATAAACGGAATGCGCCAGCCGCCGGCCAGCAGGAACTCGTTGCCGTTGATGGTCAGCAGGTAAATGGTCAGCGAGGACAGCAACAGGCCCAGGTTCAGGCCCAATGCCGGCCATGCGCCCTGGCTGCCACGCTTGCCTTGGGAGGCATGTTCGTAGGAGGTGACTGCCGCGCCCGACAGCTCGGCACCCGCCCCCAGGCCCTGGATGATGCGGATAAACACCAGCAGGATCGGGGCCCAGATGCCGATGGAGGCGTAGCTGGGAATCAAGCCAATCAAGGTGGTGCATACGCCCATCAGGCAGAAGGTCAGCACCAGCACTTGCTTGCGCCCGAACTTGTCGCCCAGGTAGCCAAACAGGATGCCGCCAAAAGGGCGGGCGATAAAGCCGATGGCAAAGGTCGAAAAGGCCATCAGCGTGGCAGTCTTCGGGTCGCTGTTATCGAAGAAGATCTTCGAAAACACAATCGCCGCCATGGTGGCGTACAGGTAAAAGTCGTACCACTCCAGCATCGAGCCGAAGATGGTGGCCGCGGCGACTTTGCGCAGGCGCTTGCGGGTTTGTTCGGGCGTTTCGGTACCGGGGATGGAGGCGGATGCCGACATGCTGGACTTCCTTCTGGGTCTTTGTAGTTATTGTTGGGTGAACGGGCGGTGCGGTCTTACTGGGGGTGGAACAGGCGGTCGGCGATCATCGCGCCGATGGGCATGGCTGAGGTGGCGGCCGGCGAGGGCGCATTGCACACATGCAGCATTCGTGAGGTTTGGGCGAACAGAAAGTCGTGCACCAGGCTGCCGTCGCGCATCACTGCCTGGGCACGGATACCGGCCTCGTAGGGCAGCAGGTCATCGAGGGTCAGGGACGGGCAGTACTTGCGGCACTGCTCCAGGTAACCGGACTTGAACAAGGAGTTCTTCATCTCGGTGGTGCCCGAACCGAGGTTTTGCCAGAGGGTTTTCCAGAAACCCGGGAAGCTGGCGTACTGCGCCACGTCGCGCCAGTTCACCGAAAACTTGCGGTAGTTCTCGCGGCCAAGGCCCAGCACGGCATTGGGGCCGACGGTGACGCTGCCGTCTATCATGCGGGTCAGGTGCACCCCGAGGAAGGGCAGCTCCGGGTCGGGGATCGGGTAGATCAGATGGTTGACGATGTTGTTCTTGGCGGCGGGCAGGCGGAAGTATTCGCCACGAAACGGGATGATCTGATGGTCGATACGGATGCCGGCCAGGCGTGCCAGGCGGTCCGACTGCAAGCCGGCGCACACCACCAGGTGGCGGGCCTGCCAAGTCTCGCCCTCGGTGTTGACGGTGACCGTATCGGTGTTTTCGTGGATGGCAGTGACGGTGCGTTCCAGGCAGATCTGCCCACCGTTGCGACGAATCACCTGGGCCATGGTCTCGCACACCTGGCGGTAATCCACAATCCCGGTGGCATCGAGAAACAAGCCGCCGAGGCCGACGATGTTCGGTTCACGCTGGCACAGTTGTTCGGCATTCAAGCGCTCGACCTGCATGCCGTTGAGCTGGGCACGGGCGTACAGCGCTTCCATGCGTTGCATTTCCAGCGGGCTTGAGGCCACCAGCAGCTTGCCGCACACCTCGAATTTGATCCCGTGTTCGCGGCAGAACTGCTTGGTGGCTTCGGCGCCGCGCTTGCACAAATCGGCCTTGAGGCTGCCGGGCGCGTAGTAGATGCCGGCATGGATCACGCCGCTGTTGTGGCCGGTCTGGTGCTTGGCCAGCACCGACTCTTTTTCCAGGATCACCAGCGACGCGCCAGGTTGGCGCTTGAGCAGCTCCATGGCGGTGGCCAGGCCGACGATGCCGCCGCCGATAATGCAAAAGTCATGAATCATTGCAGGGTTACCTAAGGCTGAACATTTCAGTCTGCTTATCAGGTTGTCAGACTAATGTTTTTGTTAAAAAAATGGCGTGTCCGGGGACACGCTGCAAACAGTACGGATCAATTCGTGGTCGGTAATTCCAGTTGCAGGCGCCGCGCCGCGGCACGCAGGTGCGCCTCGGCACAGGCAGCCGCACATTGGGCGTCGCCATCGGCAATGGCCTGGTAGAGCTGTTGGTGTTCCTGGGTCGCGTCGGCCGACCCGGTGGCAAAGCGCGAGGCCGAGTTTTCCCACGCGGTTTTACGCGCACTGGCCAACTGGCTCCTGAGGAAGTCATGGAAGGCCACGAAGTAGTCATTTTTGCTGGCGTCGGCAATGGCGCGGTGGAATTCCACATCGGCCAGGGCTGCGGCTTCAAAGTTGTCGCGGTTGTCCTGCATGGCCTGCAACGCGCTTTTCATGCGTTGCAGGTCGGCGCTGTCGCGGCGCTGGGCGGCAATCGAAGCGGCCTGGGTTTCGATCCACAGGCGCACTTCGAACATCTGCGCCAGGTCAGGTCGTCGACCGTTGGGTTGCGGAAACCGAAACACCGTGCCCGCAGGGGTCTGCGAAATAAACGAGCCCAGCCCCCGGCGGGCGGTGAGCACACCGTCGGCCTTGAGCTGGGCAATGGCTTCACGCACCACGGAACGGCTGACGTTGAGTTGTTCGGCCAGTTGCTGTTCGGTCGGCAGGCGCGACTCCGGGGCCAGTTGGCCGGATTCGATTTCTGCGCGAATGGCGCTGACAACCCGTACGACAAGCGAATCGGGGCGCTGGAGCTCAAGCATGGGAAAACCTTGGTGATCAGGTTGTCAGACAATAGTCGTTACGATTTTAGCTTGTCAATATTTGTCTGCTTCGCGCTGCTCGGCCTTTGCGCACGTTTCCAGGCGATCAGTGCGGCCACCAGCAGCAAACCCGTTGCCACGGCGAAGGTGGCGTGCAGACCGGCGGCCACCGCCTGTGGCGCGGCGTGACTGACATCCGGAGTGACGCGGGCGAACACCGCGCCGAGGGCCGATGCGCCGAAAATCAGGCCCAGGTTGCGCGACAGATTCAGCAGGCCGGACACCGTGCCTCGGCGGGTCGCCTGTATGTCGCTCATCACCGCTGTGTTGTTGGCCGCCTGGAACAGGCTGTAGCCGGCCGTCAACACGATCAGGGCCGCGAGATAAACGCCAAGCCCGGACACCTGCGACAGCAATAAGGCCCCGCAGAGCATCACGCCCAATCCCACAAGGGTCAGGCGTTGGCTGCCGAGGCGATCGGTCAGGTAACCCGCCGGTACACCGGTAAGCGCCGCGACCGCAGGCCCCACGGCCATGGCCAAGCCCATCCAGGCGGGATCGAGGCCCAGTCCACGGGACAGGTAGAACGGGCCCACCACAAACGTGGCCATGATCACCGCCGACACCAGAGCACTCATGGCCAAGCCGGCGCGCAACGGCGCATCGCGCAGGGGCGCCCAAAATGTATCGCCTGGCCAAGCGTCGCGGCGGTCAGCATCCACCGGCAAATAACGGTAGGCGAGGGCGGCAGCCACGCCCGCCAAGGGCAGGCCGATCAAAAACAGCGCGCGCCAGCTCCACAGGCTGAGCAATACCCCGCCGACACTTGGCCCCATGGCCGTGCCGAGTGCCGACATGGTGCCGAGCAGGCCCATGACTCGGCCGGTATTTTCTTTAGTGACGGTGTCACCCACCATGCCCAGGGTCATCGCCATCATGATCGCCGCGCCCAGGCCCTGGAATGCCCGTGCGCCGATCAGCCAGGGCAGGGTTGGCGCGATGCCACAGCCGGCGCAGGCCAGGGCAAACACCAGCAAGCCGGCGAGCAGCAAGCGCCGGCGCCCCAGACGGTCGCCCAGGCGCCCGGCGCTGACGATCACGGCGGTGATGGCCAGCAGGTAGGCCAGCACCACCCACTGCACGGCATGAAACGAGGCCCCGAAGGCGTGCGCCAGGCTGGGCAGGCCGACATTGGCGATGCTGGTGCCCAGGGCGGCCAGCAACATGGACAACGACAAAGCGACCAGGCCGCCGCGTGTGGAGGTTTGCATGCGCGTTTCCTTGAGTAAATGCACCTGTCACGAATCTACGGCGTCGCCTAACATGGCGGAAGACGCATGGATTGCAGGTTATAGCTGCACCGAACGCCTGATAAGGAGCCCGCATGCCCGACCTCAATTTGCTCATCACCCTGGACGTGCTGCTTGCCGAAGGCAGCGTCGCTCGCGCCGCCCAGCGCTTGCGCCTGAGCCCTTCGGCCATGAGCCGGGCCCTGGCGCGTTTGCGTGCGGCCACGGGCGATCCGTTGCTGGTGCGTGCCGGCCGCGGCCTGGTGCCGACGCCCCGGGCGTTGCAACTGCGCGAGCAGGTCAGCCAATTGGTGCAGGACGCCCACGCCGTATTGCGCCCCGCGCACACCCTGGATTTGGGTGAAGTGGTACGCACCTTCACCTTGCGCACCAGTGAGGAGTTCGTCGAACGCTTCGGCCCTGCATTGCTCGCGCGTATCGCCCAGGACGCCCCAGGGGTGCGCTTGCGTTTCGTGCACAAGAGCGACAAGCACAGTGCGTTGCTGCGCGACGGTGGCGTTGACCTGGAAACCGGTGTGGTCGATGTGGGCGCCAGCCCGGAGGTGCTGACCCAGGCGCTGTTCCGTGACCGGCTGGTGGGCGTGGTGCGCGAGGGCCATCCGCTGAGCCGCGTCCCCCTCAGCGCAGCACGTTTCGCCCAGGGACAACACGTTTATGTGTCGCGGCGCGGGCAGGACCGTGGCCAGATCGACGATGCCCTTGAGGCGCAAGGTCTGGTTCGGCAGGTCAGCATTGTGGTCGCCGGTTTCAACACGGCCATCGCCCTGGCGCGGGGCACCGACCTGATCGCCAGCGTGCCTGAGCGCTATATCACCGTGCCGCCTCGAGGCTTGCACTGCTTTGAGCTGCCGGTGACATTGCCGCCGTTTACCGTGGCGATGCTGTGGCACCCGCGACAGGACGCCGACCTGGCCCATCGCTGGCTGCGCACCTGTTTGCGCGAGGTGTGCGGGCCATGAGCAGCCCGCAACAGGTACAATCGCCGCTGCCTTGACGCGAAACCCCAGGAATTTGCATGTTCAGCCTTACCCGCTACACCACACCGTGCCCCGAACCGATCAACAGCCAGATCCTGCAGATGGTGGTAGACAACCTCACCGACATCAGCAGCGTGGCGTTGGCACCGAGCAACCTGCTGTACAACATCTACCAGTACGCCATCGGGTTTGAGGTGCACCTGTACCTTGAGGCGCTGAATGGCGAAAAAGGCGTTGCGGTGGAGTTGGTCGTGGCGATGGAAGACGACGCGGTGGTGGGCTTTTGCCTGTATCTGCCGGTGAAGGATGATCCGCACGCCTGTGGCATCGCGTTTATGGCGGTGCAGGCAGGATCTCGTCGCCAGGGTGTGGCACGCAGCATGCTGGACGAGGTGTTGGCGCGTTATCCCCACGCCGAACTGGCCTGTGCGGTAGAGAAGGTTGCGGTGTTCGAAGCCATGGGGTTCCAGGTGCGCGGTGCGCGGGGTACCCAGGTCGTGATGAACACCCGTAACTATGGCAGCGAAGGGCTGATGGGCGTGTTGGATGTGGCCTCGATCTACAGCTCGCTGGAAGTGCGGCAGATCCACACCTACCTGCTGCAAAAACACGGCAAGCGCGCCATGGTCGACGCAGAGAAACAGCGCGACCGGCACCTGGACCAGTTGGCGCGCAAGGCGCAACTGTTCGTCCAGAGCCGTCTGCCTACGGCCTGACGCGCCTGACCATCCCGAGGATAGTCTCCAGCAGCTCTTGCTGAGCTTCCTCGCGGCTGATTTCACCATTGGCCGCCGCGTGGGACAGCGCTTCCGCCGCGCCGAGCATGGCGCGCAACCCGGCCTGGGAAATACTGCCGCCGTGGGTGAAGGGCGACAGCGCGTCTCTGCACTTATCGAGGAAGATCGCCTCGTATTCGCGCTTGGATGCTTCCAACTCCGGCGAACCGCTCAAGGCGGCAATCACCCCGGGTATTTCCCGACCTTGCAACAACACACAATCGACATACGACGAGGCAATGACCCACGCGCGGTCCTCAAGGGTCGCGTTGCTGGTGGCGATGGCATTGGCAAATACCTGGTCCTGGCGCGCGTCGAAGTCTGCATACAGCGCGGCCAGCAACCCCGCACGCGTCGCAAAGTGGTCGTACACCACCGGCTTGGTGACGCCCGCCAACTCGGCCAGGCGGCCCAGGGTCAGGGCGTCGGTGCCCTCGTCACGCACCAATTGCCAGGCCACGTCGAGTAACTGACGCAAGCGATCTTCACGAGATAAACGACGACGTGGGGCAGGAGATTCATGGCTTGACATGCTTATATACCAAAAGTAACTTATTCGACGTAACTTACTAAAAGTAGATTAAGCCGAAACGGAGTCAAAGTCATGCACGCACTGATCGTTGTTGCCCATCACGACCCACAATCCCTCACCCATAGCGTGGCCGCCGAGGTGGGCGCCGGCTTGACCGACTGTGGTCACACTTTCGAAATCGCTGACCTTGCCGCTGAAGGGTTCGACCCACGTTACACCGCCGCCGACCATCGGGTGCACCGTACACGCGCCACGCCACCAGCCGACGTGCAGGCCGAACAGGCCCGTATTGACCGCGCCGATGCGCTGGTGCTGGCGTTTCCCATCTACTGGTGGTCGATGCCTGCATTGCTCAAGGGCTGGGTAGACCGCGTATTCGTCAATGGCTGGGCGATTGATTACAGCCCCGATACACCGGTGCAGAAGAAACTGCGGCATTTGCAGGTGCATCTGCTGGCCCTGGGGGCGGCTGACGAAAGTGCCTTTGACCGACACGGTTATGCCAAGGCCATGAACACCCAGATCGACTACGGCATCTTTGATTATTGCGGGGCGCGGGTACTCACCTCGCAGTTGTTGCTGGACTCGGAAAGTGGCACGGCCCAGGCGCACTTGCACAAGGCCCGGGCGGTGGGGCAAGAGTTGTTCGAGCGAGAAGCCGTGGCGGGATAATTCAGACGTCGCGAAACAGGTCGTGGGCGTCCAGCAAGCGGTAGGCAATCTCTGGGTTTTTCTCCAGGCCTCGGCGAATGGACGCGGGGATGGACTGGCGGGTCTTGCGACACATGCCCGGCAGTTCGTCGATGACGATCTGGATCCCGCGCATGCTCTTGACCTCGGTATGCCCTGGCGCGATGTGTACGCGGATGCCCAACTGGTCGTACATCCGCTGTTGCAGGTGTTCGAGGTCTTGCAGGCTCTTGAGGTTTTCCAGGCGCTCCAGCAGGATTTTTTCCTGCTGTCGCGTCAGTTGGAGAATGCGCAGGTCAGCGCCGGGCGCTTGCAGCAGTTGTTCACGGTTGCAGACACAGGCGCCGGGTGGGCAGGGTTGGCGAAGGGTCATTGACGCTCCCGGCAAGGTGTCACTGCAACTGTAGGAGCCAGCTTGCTCGCGAAAAACGTCAGCGATAACGCGTGTGTCTTGAAGAAACGCGGAGCCTGTGCGTTTTTCGCGAGCAAGCTCGCTCCTACAGGTGGCTGTGTCAGTAGTTTAGGTGAACGCCCAGGCTGGCCAGGGCTTTCCAGTAGTCAGGGTAGGTCTTGGCCACGCAGTCCGGGTCTTGAATGCGAATGCCCGAGACTTTCAGCCCCGCCAGGGCAAAGCACATGGCGATGCGATGGTCGGCGTGGGTGTCGATCAGTGCGGTGCAGGCGGTGCCAGCCAGGGCTGGGTCGCTGGCGACCAGCAGGTCATCGCCCTCGATGGTCGCCAGGCCCGGGCGAATTTCGTTGAGGCCATCGTGCAACGCCTGCACGCGGTCACATTCCTTGACGCGCAGGTTCGCCAGTTCAGTGAAACGCACGGGCGTGTTGTTGAACGCGGCGAGCACCGCCAGGGTCGGGATCGCGTCCTGCATTTGTGAGCCCACCACCGTGGCCTGCATGTTCGGGAACTGCGCGATCACGGCCTGGGCCTTGGCGTCGGGTTGGGTGAAGTCCTGCGCGGCTACACCGATGTCGATACGCCCACCGGTCAGTACTTCTGCGGCCCACAAATAAGTGGCGGCGGAAGCGTCGGGTTCGATCAGGTAATCATGGGCGGTATAGCCGGTGGGGGCCACGCGCCAGGTGGTGTCGTCCACGGCGTCCACCTGGGCCCCGAACGCACGCATGCAATCGAGGGTCAGGTCCACATAACCACGGGCGCCGATGTCCTTGCCGGTCAGCGCCACTTCAATCGGCGCTTCGCCGCACGCCGCGAGCATCAGCAGGGCCGATACGTACTGGCTGGACAAGCCACCGTCAATCTCGAAACGCTTGGCCTGGACTTTGCCCACGCCGTGCACGGTTACCGGTGGGCAACCGGTCGGGCTGTCGACCTGGATGCCGTTCTGGCCCAGGGTAGCCAGCAGCGGGCCAATCGGGCGTTTTTGCATGTACTCGTCGCCATCCAGCACCACGGTGCCTTGCACGGTGGCCACGGCAGCCGTTAGAAAACGCATGGCGGTGCCAGCGTTGCCGAGGAACAACGGCTGGGCCGGCAATTGCAGCGAGCCTTGGCTGGTGACGACAAAGGTGGTGTCGTCCGGCTCGTCGATGGTGACGCCCATCTGCCGCAGGGCGACCGACATGTGGCGCGTGTCATCGCTTTTGAGCGCACCGCTCAAACGGCTGGTGCCCTTGGCCAGTGCCGCCAGCAACAGCGCGCGGTTGGTAATAGATTTGGAGCCGGGGGGCGCGACCTTGCCAGTGAGGGGGAAGTTGGGCGGTGTAACGGTCACGGTTTTCTGCGAACTCAAGGTACAAGGCTCCTGGTCAAGGCGAGGTGGCGTGGAGTGGCCGACGTGCGGACCCGAATCATCAGGCAAACACGCCATGCTTGTCGAGTGAGCGGGTGATCTGCGTGCCCAAATGTGTGAGGGACTTGCCCTAACTGTAGGAGCGAGCTTGCTCGCGAAAAACGCCAACGATAAAGCGGGCTTCCTGAATGAACGCGGCGCCTGGAAGTTTTTCGCGAGCAAGCTCGCTCCTACAAAAAAGGTTTGCCTGCCTTAACGCTGGCTCAGCCAGTAGTCATGCAGCGCACGCGCAGCCGGTTCGATCTCGCTGACCCGCTGTTGATGGGCGTTTACATCCAGGTCTGCCGGCAGCTCGAAATTGTCCTGCTCGGCGCACCAGGAAATCCGCTCCAGTTGCCCGGCTTGTACAGCGGGCAATGGCGGCCAGTTGGCGATCGCCACGCCGCGCACATAGCCAAAGCACCATTCCTCGGCAAGGGTCACCACCTGGCCCTGATGCTCGGTGTCATCGAAACGGGCCTTGAATGCCTGGGCGTCGGTGGCCAACTGCGCGGCCAGGGTATTCATATGACGCACGCACAGATCAAGGAAAGCCTGGGCTTCGTCCATGTTGTCCCATTCGGGGTTCTGCCCGCCCCAGATAGCCGGGAACCACTCGGCCACGTCCACTTGGGCGGGGCTTGAGACCAGCGCGGTGAAGTAACCGTCGAGTTCGGCCATGTTCAGCACCGAGTGGTCGTCGCCGTATTGCAGCAAGATGGCCTCGATGGCGTCGAAATCGGCAGGGGCGAGGGGATGAAGTTGCATGGCATGTCCTTTAAACGTCGAGCGCCGCGGTTGGGGTGGCTTAAAGCGCGAAGGATGGCGTGTGTACGGGGTTTTATCCAGCGTCTTTTCCTGCGCCGGTGCCAGTCCCGCTTTTGGCCGATGCGCCGTGGCGCACCCTTGATATAGTCTGGCCTTTCTCAATCGCCAGTCAGGGATCACTGCCATGTCCGAATACCAAGCCTTCGTTGTCGAACTCAGCGGCAACGTTGCCCATGTGCAGATCAATCGCCCGGAAAAGATCAACGCCATGAACGCGGCGTTCTGGACCGAAATCATCGACATCTTCCAATGGATCGACGAAACCGACGCCGTGCGTGCCGTGGTGCTCAGCGGGGCGGGCAAGCACTTTTCCTCGGGCATCGACCTGATGATGCTGGCCTCGATCGCCAATGATTTTGGCAAGGACGTGGGGCGCAATGCGCGTCTGCTGCGCCGCAAGATCCTTGAACTGCAAGCCTCGTTCAACGCTGTGGACACTTGCCGCAAGCCCGTGCTGGCGGCGATCCAGGGCTACTGCATCGGCGGCGCCATCGACCTGATCAGTGCCTGCGACATGCGCTATGCCGCCGAGGACGCGCAATTCTCGATCAAGGAAATCGATATCGGCATGGCCGCCGACGTCGGCACCTTGCAACGCCTGCCGCGCATTATCGGCGACGGCATGCTGCGCGAACTGGCCTACACCGGCCGTCAGTTCGGCGCTGAAGAAGCGCGCAGCATCGGCCTGGTCAACCGCGTGTTTGCCGATCATGAAAGCCTGCTGGCGGGTGTCATGGACCTGGCCCAGCAAATCGCCGCCAAGTCGCCGATTGCCGTGACCGGCACCAAGGCCATGATCAGCTACATGCGTGACCACACAGTCAATGACGGCCTGGAATACGTTGCCACCTGGAACTCGGCTATGTTGCAATCCAACGACCTGCGCGTGGCCATCGCGGCCCACATGAGTAAGCAGAAACCCGAATTCGTGGATTGACCGACATGACCCCAGGCTGGATTACTACAACGCTGCTGGACAACGACGCCCCTGGCGGCTGGGCCGTCGCCCGCAGCCGCGAAGGCTTTTTACACGACACCAATGGCCCGCTGTTCCCGCGCGAATGGCTCAAACGCCAGGACCTGTCGGTGTTTGCCGAACACGGTATCGGTCACCTTGATGGCGAGCCGGTGTACCTGTTGGAGCTCAACGCGCCGGCAGAGGTGCCAGGGTGCAGTTGGCAGGGCCTGCGCGGTTTTATGCTGCAAGGCGATCACACCCTGTACAAGGTGCTGGGCTACGCCGCGCAGATCGGTACCTGGGCGCGGGAGCACCGCTTTTGTGGCAGTTGCGGCCAGGCGATGGTACAGGTGCCGAGGGAGCGGGCGATGTATTGCCAGGCCTGCGACCTGCGCAGCTACCCGCGTATCTCGCCAAGCATGATCGTGCTGGTGACCCGTGGCGATGAGATCCTGCTGGCGCGTTCGCCGCGTTTCGTCACGGGGGTCTATAGCACCCTGGCCGGTTTTGCCGAACCGGGTGAATCCGCCGAAGACTGCCTGATCCGGGAAGTGCGTGAAGAGGTGCAGGTGGAGGTCAAGAACATCCAGTACATGGGCAGCCAATGCTGGCCGTTCCCTCACTCGATGATGCTGGGCTTTCATGCCGAATACGCCGGTGGCGATATCGTGCCCCAGGCCGACGAGATCGAAGATGCGCAGTGGTTCAATATCCACGAGCTGCCGCCGTTGCCGGCGTCACGCTCGATTGCGCGTTACCTCATCGACCTCTACGTGGCCCGTCGCTTAGGCCACGCTGAACCAGTGCTGCCAGGCTAGGCGCACGGTCAGGCCCAGCACCACGGTGATAAACACCGGGCGAATGAATTTGGCGCCGCCGCTGATCGCGCTGCGTGCGCCAAAGAACGCGCCACACATCACCGACACCCCCATCGCCAGGCCGACAATCCAGTCCACCGACCCATTGATGATGAACACCGTCAGCGCCGCCGCGTTGCTGACGAAGTTCATGCTGCGCGCCACGCCGCTGGCCTTCACCAGGTCGATGGGGTGCAGCAGCATCGTGCTGACCGTCCAGAACGCCCCCGTGCCGGGCCCTGCCACACCGTCGTAGAAGCCCAGGCCGAAGCCCTGGGTGGCTTGCCATTTCTTCTTGATCGGTGCCTCGGCGTCCAGTGGCGCCTTGGGCGTGCCACCGAACAGCAGGTACACACCGCAGGCGAAGACGATCACCGGGAGCATCTTGTTCAGGGTTTCGGCGGGCAAGTAATGGGCGACGACCGCGCCGGTCAGCGCACCGATCAGTGTACCGACGATGGCGTGCACCCATTGGCGTGGGTGGAACAGCTTGCGGCGGTAGAAGGTAAAGCTGGCGGTGGCCGAACCGAAGGTGGAGCTGAGTTTGTTGGTGCCCAGTACCAGATGCGGCGGCATGCCAGCGGTGAGCAGGGCAGGCGTGGTCAACAAACCGCCACCGCCGGCGATGGCGTCGATAAAACCGGCGATAAAAGCGACAACGGCCAGGATGGCCAGGGTAGTGAGGTCAACGCTGAGTTCGAAAGGCATGGGCAGGGCTTATTGTTGGAGGGCCGCAGAAAGCCAGCATCTTACTGCGATGTGGCGGGTCTAGGCGATTCAAATGTGGGAGCGGGCTTGCCTGCGATAGCGGAGTGTCAGTCACTGAATTTTCAACTGAACCACCGCTATCGCAGGCAAGCCAGCTCCCACATAGGTTATGTATTGCCCACAAAATCAGGCCTGGCACAGATCCCCTGTGGGAGCGGGCTTGCTCGCGAAGGCGGTGTGTCAGTCAATGAAAATTCAACTGAACCTCCGCTATCGCAGGCAAGCCAGCTCCCACATTGGTTATGCATTGCCGACAAAATCAGCGCTTGGCACAAAACCCCTGTGGGAGCGGGTAGACACTTTGTTCGAGCGCCGCGCCGCGTGCGCTGAGGCGCGACTTGGGGATGCCCAGCACTCGTCCTGCCGCCGAAAACCCGCCGTGCTCGGCGACCATGGAGCAAGCGTTGGCGGTGAGCGACAAGGAGTATGTCGCGATCAGGCAGGTGGTGGCTGAAGGTGAGTTTGTCGCGGTCCAGTCAGAAGGGCGGGTCAATGGTCAAACCCACACCTTCCGGGATCTGTTCAGAGTCGATGCGCATGCAAAGATCGCTGAACAATGGCAGGTAGCGGCGGTGTTCCCCGATGTCGTACCCCACGACAACGGGGCGTTCTAGAGCGTTATTTGTGCGCGCCCAGCCATTCCACGGCCGTGCGCCAGATGCAGATACCCAGGAAGTAGGCCGACATCAGCGACCACAAGCCGAATGTCCAAGGGTTGGTGTTGGGATAATCCACCACCATCAGGAAGCTGCACAGCAGCCAGATGGTGGTCACCGCGATGTTGATCGGCATGAAGCGTTTGACCCGGAACGGGTGCAGGAACTTCATCGGCGTCACGGTCAGCAGCGCCAGGCCAATCACGGTCAGCAAGGTGACCCAGGCATCCGGCTGGATGATATAGACGCACAGGGCAACGACGTTCCAGGCGGCAGGGAAGCCGACGAAGTAGTTGTCCTTGCTCTTCATGTTCACGTTGCAAAAGCAGAACAGCGACGACACCAGGATCACCGACACTGCAAACAGGTGGGTGAAATCGGGCAGGTCGATGTAGCGGTAGATAAACAGTGCAGGAATGAATACGTAGGTGAGGTAGTCGATCACCAGGTCCAGCACCGAGCCGTCAAAGCTGGGCAGCACCGTGCTGACATTCACCCGTCGCGCCAGCGAGCCGTCGACGCCATCCACCACCAGTGCCAGGCCCAGCCACAGCAGGCACGCCTTGGGGGAGTTTTCCAGCAGCGCCAGGGTGGCCAAAAAGGCCAGTACCACACCGGTGGCGGTAAAGCCGTGGGCGCCCCAGGCTTTGAGTCTGGCTACATGCAGGGTCGATATCACGGGCGGTTCTCCAAAAGGTCAAACGGGGCAGCCGACGACGTAGCGCCGTCGAGTCTGGCCAGGGAATGCAGGTATCGACCGGGAAGGGGAGGATAAGGTTCACCGCCCGGCGTATCCGTTAGCGTAGCAAGCGTAGGACATTTGGGCATCAGCCCTGACGGAACACCAGTGCCTTTAACCCGCTCTGGGGGTCGATATCAGGAAATTCCGGTGGGTTTTCCAGCCGCTGCACAAAGCGCAGGCCCGGTGCTTCGCGGGTCACGCCGTCGATCAGGAAATCTTCACCGAAGGCCGGATCGTTCATGCATGCCAGCACGGTGCCGTGGGCACTGAGCAAGTCCGGCAGGCGGCGCAGCACGCGCTGGTAATCCTTGGTCAGGAGGAAACTGCCTTTCTGGAAGGAGGGCGGGTCGATGATCACCAGGTCGTAAGGGCCGTTGTTCGTCACCTTGGCCCAGGACTTGAACAGGTCGTGACCCAGGAAGCTCACCCGGCTCAGGTCATGCCCATTCAGGCGATGGTTGTCGCGGCCACGGCTGAGGGCCCCACGGGCCATGTCCAGGTTCACCACATGGTCGGCGCCGCCTTCGATGGCGGCCACGGAAAAACCGCAGGTATAGGCGAACAGGTTGAGCACGCGTTGGCCTTTGGCCTGTTCGCGCACCCAGTTGCGCCCGTAACGCATGTCGAGAAACAGCCCGCTGTTCTGTTTTTTGCCCAGGTCGATCAGGTAGCGCAGGCCGCCTTCGGTGATGGTCAGTTCATCGATGGCGTCGCCCACCAGCCATTCGGTGGTGCTTTGCGGCAGGTAGCGGTGTTGCAGGGCTACGGTGTGCACGCCGAAACGGCTCCATTCGATCTGCAACAGGGTGTGCTTCAGGGCTTGCAGGTGCTCGGTTTCTTTGAACAGGGCGACCAGCACGACCCCTTGCAGCCAGTCTACGGTGAGTTGCTCCAGGCCTGGCCAGCAGCGGCCACGGCCATGGAACAGGCGCCGGGTTTCTGCAGGCGCGTCAGCCAGGGCAGTGAGCAGGTGGGCGTGCAGGGTAGCGAGGGCGTCTGGGGTCATCGTTAAGCGTCGGTCATCGGGGCGGGCGGCATTTTAAACACAATTGGGTGGGAGGGTGGCTGGTCTGTGAAGGGGGATGACACCCCGCGATCCAACTGTGGGAGCTGGCTTGCCTGCGATGGCGGCCTACCAGCCGACACTTCTCTACCTGACACCCCACCATCCAACTGTGGGAGCGGGCTTGCTCGCGAAGGCGGCCTGACGGTCAACACAGTTGGACCGGGTATATATCCGTTATTTAGGTAACGGCCA